>DXGD01000384.1 GCA_019114115.1 Candidatus Nesterenkonia stercoripullorum | reverse complement strand
GATATCGCGGTGACGATCGGCGGCGGGATCCACGGCTTCGTCTTCCTGGCCTACGGCGCTACCGCAGTGGTCACCGCGAAGAATCAGCGGTGGCGGGCGGGACCGACCGCTACCGCCGTGATCAGCGCCGTCGTACCCTATGCCACGGTCCCGGTGGACATCTGGCTCAAGCGCACCGGCCGACTCGACGGGCCCTGGCGCGTGATTCCCACTGACGACCCGCGGGACCACACATGGCATGACCGCGCCCTGCGTGTGCTGCTGCGTCGTCCGGGACTCGTCGGCGGTCTGCTCGCGGCGGGCGTGGTAGCTCTTTTCATCATCCTGCTCATTCTGGGCCCGCCCGGCGGCAGTTCCTGAGCAGTTGCCAGCGCACTCGGCCGGGCTGTGCCGTCATATTCGGCTGAACGCATCTTTGCGGGGCTCTACGCCAGCCCAGCGCGAATCTTACCCTCCCAGCGAACACAGCGCCTCTGCTGAGACGACGCCCCTGACGCAGCCTTCTGGCACTGTTAGTGTCGCCACTACCTGACCGCGACACGAAGGAGCCATCGTGCAACTGAGCACACTACGCAGCATCTACGACTCCACAGGTCCGTTCTCCACGGTCTATCTTGAGGGCCGCTCCCCCGCCGAGGACGCCGAGCAGCAGGTCCGCCTGCGCTGGGATGACCTCAAGGGTCGTCTGGAGCAGGCCGGGGCGTCGGAGGCGGCAGTCGAGGCACTGGAGAACGTGGTGATCGTCGAGGACATCACGGAAGTGCAGACGGACGGACGTGTGCTGGTCGCCAATGACTCCGGCGTCCTGCTCAATGAGCCCTGGGACGCGGCGCTCGGCGCGGGCGATGCTGCCCACGTCTCTGATCAGCCAGAATTGGGCGACTACCTCAGGCTTCGTGCCCAGTCGGTCTCGATGCTCGTGGCCATCGCCGATCAGCAGGGCGCCGTCGTGCGCGAAGTGATCGGCTCCCCGCGCCACGACCCCGCGGAGGACTCGGAGGAAACGCTCACCGGCGCTACGGATGAGCCGGTGCACAAGCCGCGCGGCGGCGCCCTGTCACATAAGCAGATTCAGCGCCGTGCCGACGAGCTCGTGAAGCAGAACGCCAAGGATATCGCTGACCGGCTCGAGACGCTGAGCAAGAAACAGGACCCGGATGTGTTGGTCCTCGCCGGCGAGGTTCAGGGGCGCACGGCGCTTCGCGAGGAGCTTCCCACGGCGCTGATCGAGATCCTGCGCGATGTCGACAGCGGCGGCGTCCAGGACGACGGCGCTGAGCAGGCCCTTGCCGAGGAGCTCCAGGCCGTCGCCGGAAGCGTGGCCGCCGAACGGGCGCGGGAGACTGCGGAGCGGCTGGAGTACTCCATGGCGCACAACCTCGCCGTCGAAGGCGCCGAGCGCGTGGCGCGTGCCGCGGAGATGGGTGCGATCGAGTCCGTCGTGCTCCACCAGCTCAACAGCGTGGACAATGAGGCCGCACTGCTCGCCGCCGCGGCGCAGATCGATTCGGCCGTGGAGCTGACCACCAGTGAGATCGATGGTGATATCGCCGCGATCCTGCGTTTCGAAGCCCCTCAGGAACTTTCCTGAGCTCAAGTCTGTGACGTGCCGGTACAGCATGTGCCGGCACGGCTACTCACAGCTACTCCCGATAGAAAGGGGAAGCACAATGACAGCACGCGATGACATCCGCGCGGAGAAAGCCCTTCAGGGCGCCGATTTCCCGGCGACCCGTGAGGATCTGCTGCAGTACGCGCAGACCCGCGGAGTTGATGAGAAGTCCCTGCAGGCCCTGCGCGCGCTGCCCGAGGGCCAGTACGAGAAGATGGCCGACGTCGTCGACGCCGTCCCGCAGGAGCCCGAGGGCGAAGACGTGCGCGGCGGCGTCGAGCGGTAAAGATTCGCCGAGCCGTTGCGACGGCAGGCAATCGCGGTCTGGTTGGAGCAGGCGTTCATGGTCTGCTCTTCACCAGAGCGGGAATGAGGAGGAAAAATGCGTTACGACGAAATAGTTGCCGATGTGACCGCGCGTGGCGGACCCACGCAGAAGCACGAGGCCGAGGCAGTGATCCAGATCGTGCTTGAGGATCTGGGCAAGCGGCTGAAGGGCAACGAGCCGCAGAACCTCGCCGATCAGCTCCCCGCTGAGCTCAAAGAGCCTCTGGTGGCGCACACGGAGCAGGAGCCCACTACCGACGACGTCGATGAGTTCCTGCGCCGCGTTGCTGAGCATGAAGGTGAAGGAGTCAGCCCCGAAGAAGCCCTGCCGCATGTGCGGGCAGTATTCACCTCGCTGGCCAGCTTCATCTCAGAAGGTGAGACTCAGGCAATCCGCTCTCAGCTGCCAGCAGGGTTCGCCCCGTTGTTCCAGTGAGCCTCCTATCGCGGAATGCACCACCGTGATGGGGTGCTGACCGCGTCTGAGAAGCACTGTGGCAGCTGGAGCTGCACCTGTTTCAGGAGAAGGGGCTGGGGTCGCGACACGACGCGACCCCAGCCCCTTCGTCTTGCCGTGAACATTTGTGCTTGACGTATGTCACAGGAGGGATACGATGAACACTATGTGAAACACGCCATGCTCGCGGCTCAGTCTTCCTCGGTCTCCGTGGCACCCCGTCACCTCTTCGCGTTGCCTGAGCTCACCGTGAGTCGGGCATAGTAGAGAGGTATCGTATGACTGATTCCGAATCATCCAGATCCACCACCGCCCCACCTTCTGCTTCGCAGTCCTCTGGCTCCGCTGGCGACGTCCCCGAGGGGGTGTTGCTCCCTGGGGATCCGCGAGAGACGAAGCTGGACAGGATCGGCATCCCGCATATCCTGCGCTATGGCTTTCTCGGCCTGCTGATCCTGATGATCGGCGTCGGTGTCGAGTCGAATATCCTCACGCCGCATATGGTCGAGGTGCTGGGCACTCCCGAAGCCACTGTCTCAGCGATCATCACCGGTCACAGCGTCTCGGTGATGATCGCTTCCTACCTGGGCGGGGCGCTCTCCGACCTGTATGGTCCACGGCGCATCATGGTGCTCGGCGCTGTGGTGTTCTTGGTCTTCCAGGTCCTGTTCCTCATGTCGCTGGCGGCCGGCTCCGTGACGATGGCCGCAGTCACCTACTTCCTGCGTGGCTTCGGATTCCCGATGTTCGCCTTCGCCTTCATCGTCTGGATCAACATCACTGCTCCGCCACAGCGGAACTCCACGGCCATCGGCTGGTTCTACGTCATGTACACCGGTGGTCTGCCGACCATCGGGTCCTTGGTCGCCATCGGTGCCATCCCCGCTTTCGGCGGTGGCACGATGGGTGAGACGGGGGCCATGTGGCTGGCGGGCGGTCTTGTCGCGCTCGGCTTCCTGATCGCCTACTTCGGCGTGCGGGACCCCCGGGGGCGGACTCGTTTGGCCCCTGAGGGCGAATCTGCCGGACAGGTGCTCACCGCGGGCCTCCGGCTGACCTTCACCAACGGCAAAGTCGCGATGGGCTTCCTGGTCCGGTTGATCAACACCGCTCCCCAGTTCGGCATGTTTATCGTGCTGCCGATCGTCATCGCCGACACCCTCGAGTGGGGCCAGGCTCGGTGGCTGACGATGACTGTGGCTGTCTACGCCACGAACATCCTGGTCAACGCGGTATTCGGAGCGATCGGCGACCGGTGGGGCTGGCGTCGCACGGTGAAATGGTTCGGCATCACCGGGTCTGCGATCGGCCTGCTGCTCTGGTGGTACGTGCCTCATATCGTGCCGGCTGGCTCTGACTGGGGCTTCATCCTCTCGGTCATAGCGGGCTGCGTCTTCGGCTGCATGCTGGCTGGCTTCGTGCCCATGGGTGCGATCATGCCGGCTCTGGCTCCCGATCATCGTGGTGCGGCCATGGCGATGTACACCACGGCCGCCGGCGGGGCGATCTTCCTGGGCTCGCTGGTCGTCTCGATCGTCTTCGCCATCGCGGAGGCTGCAGGCATCGATGCCTTCACCCGTAATTCGATCGTGGTGTGGGTCTTCGTCGGGCTCTACCTGTGCGCCTTCCTGATGATCCGCCACTTGAAGGTCCCCCAGGACGAACAGAAGGAGAAGTACGGAAAGCTGTTCGGCAAGCGCGAGATCTCGCTGGAGGAAGAGGCCGCGACGATGTAGCCGGGACGGCTCGTAAAGTCTCCTAGACGGGCCCCGCGAGTGGGGCGGAATGAGCGTGTGCTGGTCAGCTGATGTGCTGGCCAGCACACGCTTTTCTGACACAGCAGCGTGTCAGAGCCTCCCCGTAGTCTTCACAGTTGTCATCGAACATATATTCGAACTACGATGAAGCTCCGGCTTCCCAGAGTGGTTCGTTCGAACTTCTGCGTACCGGGAGGGAGCAGCAATGGCCGTACACCCCAGTTTTTCACCTGTGCCGAAGCGCAGCGGAGTGACTCGTCTTGTTCCGTCGGATCAGGGGCGGGAATATGCTATGCCTTTGCCTGAGGGGTCTCCACGGCCTCCGGCCGGTGCTCGCCGCCCACGCCAGAGCGCGGCCCCAGGCGCACGGGCGGTCCCGTCGGGCCGAGCAGCTCCGCGAAG
>DXGD01000383.1 GCA_019114115.1 Candidatus Nesterenkonia stercoripullorum | reverse complement strand
TCCATGGCCACTGGCTCTTCAGTGACGATCCATCCGCGCCGCAGCGTGCCCAGGGCCGCAGCAGCTGCGCCGGGCCTGCCTTCGATCCGCGCGAACGCGGCCTTCTCTGCACGGCGGTTCATGATGATCATCGCGGCGAGGAGGCCGAAGGGGATGCCGATCAGGATACCGGTGATGATGTTGAAGATGAGTCCGAAGATCGCGGCGCTGAGGCCGAAGACCACGAAGAAGGCCAGCGCCATCCACCACCCGATATTGGGATCATGGGCGCGCGTCATGCTGAAGACCTGCTTCAGCCGCGCGAAGACGCCTTCGCGCTTGTTCGCCTTCTTGCGCGTCTTGCGGTCCTGCTGCTCCTGCTTCTGCTGAGCCTTCAGCTTCTTGAGCTCAGTTTTTGCCTGAGCCCTCGCCTGGGCTTTGGACGTGACGTTTTCGGGGGTGGATTCAGCTGGTGCCATAGTACTTCCATGATAACCGAGCCAGACGCGCTGCCTCGTGTCGGACCCGCTGCGCTTCGGACGATCTGCGCAACGGGCCCAGAAATGCTCTCTTCTGGGACTCCGCTATCGCAGTAAGGCCCGTGTAGGACCTCAGAAGCCCGCTGCCACGAGGGTCGAAGCTTCCTGCCGAGTCGAGCCGGAGGGCTCGATATGGGCCAGGTGCGCGGGGATCTCCCAGCCCTTCTTCTGCATCGCCTTGGCCCACAGTGACCCGGCTCGGTAGGAGGAGCGCACTAGCGGCCCGGACATGACCCCGACGAAGCCGATCTCTTCGGCTTCCTGCGAGATCTCCATGAACTCCTGCGGCTTGACCCACCGATCCACCGGCAGGTGGCGCGGCGTCGGGCGAAGGTACTGGGTGATCGTGATGAGGTCACAGCCGGCCTCATGCAGATCGGTCAGCGCTTCGGTGATCTCCTCGCGAGTCTCGCCCATTCCCAGGATGAGGTTCGATTTGGTGATCTTGCCGTGCTGGCGCCCCTGGGTGATCACGTCGAGAGAACGCTCGTAGCGGAACGCAGGCCGGATGCGGCGGAAGATCCGGGGAACGGTCTCCACGTTATGGGCGAAGACCTCAGGGTCGGCCTCACAGATGGCGGCGATGTTCTCGGGCTTGCCGGAGAAATCGGGGATGAGGATCTCGACGCCGGTGCCGGGGTTGAGCTCGTGGATCTTCCGGATCGTCTCGGCATACAGCCAGACGCCTTCATCGGGCAGATCGTCGCGGGCTACGCCCGTGACAGTGGCGTACCGCAGCGACATCTCGCGGACAGACTCAGCGACCTGACGCGGTTCATCGGGGTCCACGGCCATAGGGCGGCCGGTGTCGATCTCGCAGAAGTCGCAGCGGCGAGTGCACGCCGAACCGCCGATCAGGAAGGTCGCCTCGCGGTCTTCCCAGCATTCGAAGATATTCGGGCAGCCGGCCTCTTCGCAGACCGTATGCAGGCCCTTGGATCCTACTTCACGCTTCATCGCAGCGAATTCAGGGCCCATCTTGACCTTGGTGCGCATCCACTCCGGTTTGCGCTCGACGGCGACCTCTGAGTTGCGTGCCTCAACACGCAGCATGCGCCGGCCTTCTGGTGCCACGGTCATCGTGCAGCTCCTATGGTGGGGGTATCAGGTGATGTCTGGAACGTGGCGTCACAGGTCGCGGTAGGACCAGCGGCACCGGGGAGGAAGGGTCTGAGCTCTTCGGCGAGCTGTTCGCGCAGCGCAGGGAGGATGTCGGCAGGTGAGACGGTGCGGCCCAGCTCAGCGGAGATCGAGGTCGTTCCGGCGTCTGAAATCCCGCACGCGATGATGTTGTCGAAGGGTGCGAGGTCGTTGGAGCAGTTCAGCGCCAGTCCATGGGTGGTGACCGAGTGGTGGACTCGCAGCCCGATGGCGGCGATCTTACGATCTGGTCCGTCGCCGGTGATCCACACGCCGGAGCGGCCCTCGACACGTGTGGATTCGATCCCGTAGTCCCGGCGCAGCACGTCTATGACAGTGCGTTCCAGCGCGCAGACGTAGTCCTTCACCGCAGCGCGGTCTGCGAGCCTGATGATGGGGTAGACCACGAGCTGGCCTTCGCCGTGCCAGGTCAGCTTCCCGCCGCGATCGACGTCGATGACGGGGGTATCGTCCCTGGGCAGATCCTCAGGCTCAGTGCGCTTGCCGGCCGTGTAGACATCGGCATGCTCGAGCAGAAGCACAGTCGAGGGAGCGGTCCCAGCCAGGACCTCGCTGTGGAGTTGTTGCTGACGCTCCAGGGCCTGCCGGTAATCCACCAGATCAGGGGCTAGGCCCAGGGTGGTGAAGACCGGTGAATCAGACGGTGTGTCCATGTCTCAAGCCTATCGTGTGGGGAGGACGGCTGCTCGTGCATGTCATGACGATGCACGAAGGCCCGCGAACACATGAGGTGTCCGCGGGCCTTCGTGACAGGATCACACCGTTGTTCAGGCGCCGACCTGCGCCTCGAAGGCTCCTTCTTCCAGGCGTGCCTTGAGCGTCTGGAGGAAACGTCCGGCATCTGCGCCGTCGACGATCCGGTGATCGTAGGTGAGCGAGAGGTACATCAGATGACGGATGGCGATTGCGTCGTTGCCATCAGCGTCGGTGACGACTTTGGGTCGCTTCTCGATCGTCCCGGTGCCGAGGATCGCCACCTGGGGCTGGTTGATGATGGGCGTGTCGAACAGTGCACCCACCGATCCGATGTTGGTGATGGTGAACGTGCCTCCGGAGAGCTCCTCCGGCCCGATCTTCCCGCCTCGGGTCCGTTCGCCGACGTCGGCGATGCGCTTGGCCAGACCTGGGATGGAGAGATCGCCGGCATCGGCGATGACCGGGACGAGAAGGCCACGATCGGTGTCGACAGCCAGGGCGAGATGCTCGGCGTCGTGATACGTGATCTTCTGCTCGTCCTGGTCGTATGCCGCGTTGAGCTTCGGGTGCTGCTTCAGCGCCTCGGTGACGGCGGTGGCGATGAAGGGCAGGTAGGTCAGGTTCACGCCGTTCTGCTGCTTGAACGTGGCCTTCGAGCGCGCACGCACGTTCACCACGCGCGTCATGTCCACTTCCTGCACCTGGGTCAGCTGAGCCGAGACCTCCAGGGACTCCTTCATCCGCTGCGCGATCACTTGGCGGATACGGGGAGCCTTCTCAGTCGTGCCGCGCTTGGTGGTGTCCACCGGCACGGCCGCCGGCGACGCCGGAGCCTTATCGCTCGAACCGGGCTGCGGTGAGCCTGACTGAGCCGAGCTGGCCTGGGCGGCAGACTTCTTCGACTCGATC
>DXGD01000382.1 GCA_019114115.1 Candidatus Nesterenkonia stercoripullorum | reverse complement strand
CAGGCCCTCGAGACCTGCCGCAGCGCGGTAGGCCCGGGCATCCTCCCGGGCTGGAGCGAGGAACTGGATGCCGACGGGCAATCCGTCTGCCAATCCGCCGGGAACCGAGATCCCGGGTACCCCGGCCAGGTTCGCCGGAATCGTGGCCACATCATTGAGGTACATGGCCAGTGGATCGTCCAGCTTCTCGCCCAGCGGGAAGGCCACGGTCGGCGCCGTCGGCGAGATCAGCACATCGGCCTCAGCGAATGCGGCGTCGAAATCACGCTGGATAAGGGTACGTACCTTCTGCGCCGAGCCGTAGTAGGCATCGTAGTAACCGGCTGAGAGCGCATAAGTGCCCAGCACGATACGACGCTTGACCTCCTCACCGAATCCGGCCGCGCGGGTCGTGCCCATCACCCGCTCGATAGTCAGCGGGCCGTCCTCGGGGACCATTCGGGTGCCGTAGCGGACGCCGTCGAACTTCGCCAGGTTCGACGACGCCTCTGAGGGCATGATCAGGTAGTACGCGCTCAGCGCGTAGTCGAAGCTGGGGCAGTCGACCTCCACGATCTGCGCTCCGGCAGCCTCGAGCGCTTCCAGAGCCTCATTGAAGCGCGCGAGCACGCCGTCCTGATAGCCCTCCCCACGCAGCTGCTTGATCACTCCGATGCGCAGGCCCTTCACGTCGGCACCACGAACCGCCTCGACGAAGGCCGGGACATCCTCGGCCAGCGAGGTGGAGTCCTTCGGGTCGTGACCGGCGATGAGCTCGTGCAGCAGGGCAGCATCCTGGGTGGTCCGCGCCACCGGGCCGATCTGGTCCAGCGAGGACGCCATCGCGATGGCGCCGTATCGGGAGACCGAGCCGTAGGTCGGCTTCGTGCCCACTGTGCCGGTGACGGCACCGGGCTGACGGATCGATCCGCCGGTGTCCGTGCCCAGGGCCAGCGGGGCTTCGAATGCGGCAACAGCCGCTGCGGAGCCACCGCCCGAGCCGCCGGGGATGCGGTCCAGATCCCATGGATTGCGGGTCACCCCATACGCGGAATGCTCGGTGGAGGACCCCATCGCGAACTCATCGAGGTTCGTCTTGCCCAGGATGGGCAGCTTCGCGGCACGGATCTTCTCCACCACTGTGGCGTCATAGGGGCTCATCCACCCCTGCAGCATCTTCGATCCGGCTGTCGTCGGCTGGCCTGTGGTCACGATCAGGTCCTTGACGGCGATCGGCACGCCGGCCAGCGGATGCAGCTGCTCGGCGGCAGGACCACCCTCGGCCCGGATCTCGTCGACCTGGGCCGCTGTGGCGAGCGCTTCCTCGGCGGAAACGTGCAGGAACGCGTTCAGCCCAGGCGTGGAGCGCTCATCGCTGTCCGAGTCCACGGCGGCGATGCGGTTCAGATGCGCCTGGGTCAGCTCGACCGAGGTGATCTCGCCGGCACGCAGCTTGGCGGCCATCTCCGCAGCGGTGAGCCGGATCAGCGCGGATTCTTCATGTGCGGACAGTGTCATCGTCTGAGTCCTCATTCCTGGTCGAGGATGGCCGGGACCTTGAAACGCCCGTCTTCGGCGTCCGGGGCGTTGAGCAGGGACTGCTCTGCGGTGAAGGTCTCCCCCACCTTGTCCTCACGGAAGACGTTCGTCAGCGGTATCGGATGTGAGGTGGCTTCGACGTCGTCACCGACCGCTCGGCCCACAGTCTTCACCGAGTCGACGATGACGGCGAGCTCCCCCGCCATCTTCCCCAGCTCGTCATCGGTCATGCTGATATGGGCCAGCGCGGCCAGATGCTCGACGTCAGCGCGCGAGATCTCAGACATGCAACTCCCTTGTCATTGCGAATGGCAGCTCTCGGGAAGACCTGTCCGAGAGCCTCAGAATCGTTCCCCGCCAGTCTAAGCGAGACACGCGGCGCCTACGCATTCACCCTCACGGGGATGCGTCGCCTTCGTCTGTTCAGGCGCCTTTCACATCCACGACGACGAGCGTCACATTGTCCCGGCCGCCGCTGCGCAACGCCTGATGAATCAGCCAGTCGACGGTGTCCTGAGGCGATCGGCCCGCACCCAGGATCTTGGCGATCTCCGCATCGGTGAGCTCACCGGTCAGGCCGTCAGAGCACACCAGCAGCCGCTGACCTGCGTGGACTGTGGCCACAGAGAAATCGACCTCATCGGCGTCACCGGCGCCGAGTGCCCGGGTGATCACATTGCGCTGAGGGTGATAGTGCAGCTCCTCAGCGGTGATCATGCCCGATTCGAACATCTCCTGGACCTGTGAGTGATCCCGCGTCAGCTGCAGCAGCGCACCCTCGTAGTGGATGTAGGTGCGGGAGTCGCCGATATTGAAGACCAGCCACTGCAGCGCGTTCTCCGACGACGTCAGCGCCGCGCCGGTGAGCGTGGTGCCCGCCCGGGAGTCGGTAGCCGCCCGGATCCGGCGATCAGCTTCATCGATTGCCGTCGCGATGGTCTCCCGGGTGATCGGCTCTGCCGCCGCCTCCCAGCCTTCAGCCAGCGTCTGGACGGCGAGCGACGACGCGACCTCTCCCGAATCATGCCCGCCCATCCCGTCGGCGACGGCGAAGAGCGATGCGGTCACCACCGAGGAGTCCTCATTGAGCTCCCGACGCAGCCCGACATGGGATCCGTATCCGTAGTCCAAATACAGACCGTTCGACGGGCCGAGCTCTTCGTCGCTCATCAGCTGTCCTTCTCCAGATCGAGTGCGATGCGAGGGGAATGTACGAGGGGAATGATACGCCGCTCCAGGGCACACGGCGATGCTCCGTGAAGCGTGCACTGAACTGGCGTCACCATCATGTCACGATCCGGTCACGACACGTAGTTACCCACCAGTCTCAACAGGCCATGGTGCGCGACGCTGCGCACGCGACCTCCGCGGAGCTGCTCCTGGGCGCTCACCCCGGAGCACTTCTCCCCCGTGTTACTCCGTCGTCTCCATCACGACACGGCTGCCCCCGGCGCGCAACAGCAGGTGCGGCTGCACCTCACCGAAGCCGCGCACCACGCGGGGCGGCTGGGGAACCAGCAGGTAGTCCTCGGCGGCCTCGAGCGCCTGTGCCGTGACCGAGTCCACCAGAATCGTGCCGGGATCCGCCAGGCCTGTCAGCCGAGCCGCCAGGTTGACCGTCGGGCCATAGATGTCGCCCATACGAGAGAGCACCCGGCCCCAGATGACCGAGACTCGCGATTCCGGCAGCACGTCGTCGGCGGCGATCGCCTCGGACAGCGCCAGGGCGATCTGCGCTCCGGCCTCCGGGGTCTCTGCGTTGAACAGGACCTCGTCACCGACCGTCTTGACCAGCCGACCCCCGCCGATCGAGATGATCTCAGCGCACCGGGACTCGAAGCGCTGGACCATCTGCGCCAGCGTGCGCTCGTTCATCTGACGCGACAGGGACGTATACGAGACGAGGTCGGCGAAGCCCACCGCGCGCGCCAGCGGCAACGGGGCGTCGTCCTCCGACCCATCGCGGCCTGCAGCTGTGGCGGCGAGCCCCGACTCGACGCGCACTGTCAGGCGCTGAAGGGCGGCGGATAGCTGCCGACGCCAGGCGTAGCTCATCA
>DXGD01000381.1 GCA_019114115.1 Candidatus Nesterenkonia stercoripullorum | reverse complement strand
CAATTCCTCGCGTGCGAGGGCGCGGTAGCGGTGGGAGAACCCGAGGCGGCTGTAGAGCTGAGGGTAGTGGCGGAAGCGTTGGTCGATTCCGGGCATGCCGATGAACATGAGGGCGACGTGGTGGCGGTCGTGGAGGTCTCGGAGGAGCTCGAGCGAGGTCGGAGTGAGTCGTTCAGCCTCATCGATGATGATCAGCTCGGTGAAGTCGATGGTGCGGGGCACGTCGGTGGTCGTGATCTTCCCGATCACGCAGAGGTGCTCGTAGATCAGCACTCCGACCTTGCCGCGGTAGAACTCGATGTCGCGCATTAGATCGCGGTGCTTGGCAAGGACCTCTGGGGTGTAGAACACGGTGCGGGAGCGATGGGCCGCGGCGTAGTGCTTCAGGTCGGCCTCGCTGCGTGGCCCCCAGGCGTGGATAAAGGGTTCAAGGGTGTCCCAGTGGGCGTACCGGCGGGCGGACTGCGTCTTACCGACGCCGGCCTCGCCGTGGCAGATACCGATGGTGACATCCTTGCGGATGGCGCTGGCGAACTCGGTAAAGCGGCGGTGTTCCTTGGTGACGATGAAATCGCGGTTCATCTCCTCGTCCTCTTCGTAGGTCTTCAGGCGCTTCCTGGGCCGACGCGCGGGAGCGGGCGGCGCTGGCGGATCGGTGTGGGGTCGTGGAGTCTTGGGGATGCGGTCGTTGATGTCCTTGCGCAGCTGCCGGCGGCGGGCCCTGCGGGCGGTTTCGATGTCGTGGAGGCTGTAGCGCTGGTTGGGGTGGGCTTCATCGATCGCTGTGCACACGAAGGTGTCGTGGTCGTAGACACGGATCTCGGACAGGTCCCGGGGGTCGTAGCGGATGGTGACCGTGCGTCCGACAAACGAGGCGAGCGTGGGCGAGAGGTAGCGCTGGCCTTGGAAGTGGATCCCGTCGCGCTGGACGGTGCGGTGCTTGGAGACCCGCAGAAGCAGCCCGTCGAGCTCCTCGAGACTCTCAGGGAGTCGCGGCAGCCATCCCTCAGCGATCCAGGCCGCCTTCGGGCTCGTGCGGATCGCGGTGTGCGTGCGCTGGTTGTACTGGCCGACGAACTCCCCAACGGCCCGGTCGAGACCAGGAAGGTCCAGCACCGGCACGGGATGTGGGTGCCCAAGGGTGAGGCGCCCGGACAGGGTCGCGAGCAGTTCGGTGTTGACGGTGTGGAAGAACCGCTCGATCTTTCCCCTTCCCTGGGGGCGGGCGACGGCGGAGTGGATGACGCGGATCTTCAAGGCGATCGCGGTGTACTCGAGATGATGGCTGGTGAAGTCGCTGCCGTGGTCGACGTATAGGACGTCTGGGATGCCGCACATCGGCCAGGCGGGATCGCTCTTGGGCCAGATCGCTTGGCGCAGCGCCAGCGCCGTGTTCATCGCCGACGGCGCGCCCTCGAAGACCATGTACCCGCAGATCGCCCGCGAGTAGTCATCCATGACCGTGGTCAGCCAGGGCCTCGATGGGTTCCCGCTGGGGTCCTTGATGAGGATGTCGAGCTCGGTGTGGTCGACCTGCCACAGGGCATTGGGCCGCTCAGCGCGGTGGCGGAAGACGAGCTCGTGGCGATCCCGGTAGGACGCCGGGCCCTCGAGAGCGAGCGTCACCATCCCTGGATCCAGTGCCTGCACGACCGACCGCACCGTCGCGTAGCTCGGCGTACTCACGCCTCTTCGTGCGGCATCGGCTGCGGCCAGGCGGTGCAGCGTCGCGATGCTCGGGCGAGGCTTGGTCAGGGCCAGGTGCTCGACGAAAGCCACCAGCTCTGGCGCGGTGCGCCGAGTGCCGGCGTCGGCGCGCTGCGCTCGCTCGAGAGCCGAAATGCCACCTGTCCGGTAGAGACTGTGCCAGCGCGAGAGCGTTCGCTCTCCCACCCCAGTCTCCCGGGCGAGACTCGCCAGCGGGATGCCGTCTTCGACGTGGAGCCGCAGGATCTTCCACTTCTGCGGCCCGTCCATGTTACGCCTGCGCGATGCTCTCGCGAGCGGCCGCGTCCCGCTGGTGGCGGTACAGCGTCGCCCGTGACCACCCCACCAGGCGCGCCGCCTCCTCAGCGGTGCGCCCCTTCGCCCTCTCTTCGGCGGCGATCGCGAGCTTGCGATCCACGACCTCCGGGTCCACGGGCGGCCGGCCGAACTTGGTGCCCTGGGCCCGGGCTGCTGCGATTCCCGCGTTGACGCGCTCGGTAATCAGCTCGCGTTCGTACTCCGCCAGTGTTGCCAACATCCCGAGCATGAGCCGGCCCGATGACGTCTCGGGGTCGATCCCGTCGGAGACCGACTGGATCTTCACGCCGCGGTCCCGCAGCAGGTTCACGGTGTTGAGCACATCGATGAGCGACCGGCCCAGGCGGTCGATCCGCCAGACCACCACCGTGTCCCCAGGCTCCGCGTAGGCCAGGAGCTTCTTCATGCCCGGACGCTCCGCCGCGCTCTTCGCCCCAGACGTCACGTCCGAAAACACATCCCGCCTCTGCACACCGGCAGCAAGGAGAGCGTCGAGCTGCAGCGCCGGGTCTTGCCCCGCCGTCGACACCCGCGTGTACCCCAGAAGCCTCATCACCACATAATGCCTCACAAACTCGTCGCTCTGGAAGATCTGAGACGAAACACGGTGCGACGACTTCACGAGACACCGCAGCTCGGTATCGACCCAGCTCGAGACGATCGCCTCGCCACCCGAGCGGCTGTCTCACAAAACTGTAGCTTTGTGAGCCCTCGATGCCGATCGGGCCGTGACGAATCAATAATCTTCGATGGCGTAGTCACGTTCGATG
>DXGD01000380.1 GCA_019114115.1 Candidatus Nesterenkonia stercoripullorum | reverse complement strand
CCTCCGTGGCGGCCGAGGAAACCCGCGGTCCGACCGACGAGACCGAGCTGGGATTCACCATGCTCAGTGACTTCTGGCCGCACGGCGAGATCGCGAGCGCATTCGGGGCGTTCGACGAGAGCCGTGGAGTCCCACGTCGGGCCAGCTTCTTCGTCGATGCGGCCGGAACTATCCGCGCAGTCCAGGCGGCAGAATTCCACCAGAGGCGCGACGTCGGGCAGACTCTGGCACTGCTTCGCGCCCTCTCGTGAGCGGCGCGCCCCGCACGAGGCGGCGTGAGCTGCCCTACGTGGTGTGAGGTACCGGGTTCTCGGCCAGGACGCCGTCGACTCCGCGGGTCCTGTAGGAGGAGCAGTAGCGGTCGAAGACCATCGTCGCGCTGAGCATCAGCAGGGCGGAGCCCAGCATGTGCAGCCAGACCAGCAGGATCGGAAGCCCGGTCAGGTGCTGGGCATATCCGATGCCGCCCTGCAGGAGGATCACAGCGAGCAGGAGCCAGGCCGCGCGTCGCTGGCGGCCCGAGGCCCTCAGCCGAATCTGACGCAGCAGGAGCAGAATGGCGGCAGCGCACAGGATGTAGACCGGGACGACGTGCAGCCGCGTGACCAGCTCCGGGTTGAAGTCATGGCGGGGTGAGCCGGGGTCCCCGGCATGCGGGCCCGTTCCGGTCACGACAGTTCCCAGCACCACAGCGAACCAGGTGGCGCCGAGAGCGATAGTAGCCAGGCTGCGGCTGAGCGAATCTGTCTCGCCGTCGACGAGCGAGGCGCCCTGGGAGCTTGCCTCACCCTCCAGGTTCTGCCTGTGGTGCCGGAGCTCTGCCGTGACGCGCGTCAGGACCATCGTCGAGAGCATGACCAGCCCTGCCGAGACCAGGAAGTGCAGTCCCACGACCCACGGATTCAAGTTCGTCAGCACGGTGATGCCGCCGATCGCCGCCTGGGCCGGGATACCCGCCAGGATCAGGACGGACATCACCAGCAGCGGCTTATGCGTCCGGCGCAGCCGCACGACGGCGAAGAACAGGGCGGCGCAGATGATCACCAGGACGTAGGTGAGCAGACGGTTGCCGAATTCGATGGCCCCGTTGATGCCCATCTCCTGAGTCGCGACCCAGGATTCGGGGGTGCACCGGGGCCATTCGGGGCAGCCCAGCCCAGAAGCAGTGAGCCGGACGGCGCCACCGGTGAGGATGATGCCGATATTGGCGAAGAGCGTCGCGATCGCCACTGCCCGTGTGAGCCCGGTGATACGGGTGGGGAGGGCAGCGTAGAAGGAGCCGAGCAGCCGGCCCAGCGGCCCTTTCTGGCGTGGGGCAGAAGCCGTGCTGCCGGAAGCGGCTGGCCCTGAGGCGGGAGTGTGAGGGGCAGGATCGTTCATGTCCAGGTGAACCACCTTTTGGCAGCGAGCAGGGCAAGGACGCCCCAGACGGTCAGGATCAGCAGTGGTTGGAGGGCGACAGCACCGTCGAGCGAGGCGTTGCGCAGCACCTCGCCCAAGGCGGCGGAGGGCAATATTTGGAGGATCGTCCCCGCGAGGTTTTCCGGGAGGGGGAACACCGCGCCGCCGGCCGCTCCCATGAGGACCCAGAGCACGTTGCTCAGCGCCAGGGTCGCCTCCGCACGCACCGTGCCGGCCAGCAGCAAGCCCAGTGCGGTGAAGACGCAGGCGCCCAGGAACATGCCCAGGAGCAGTCCGGGCAGAGCGGCTGCGTCGGGCGTCCAGCCCATGACGACGGCAGCAGTGCCCAGGACCGCAGCCTGAATCGCGACGACGCACATCACCGCACAGACTTTGCCGGCGATCAGCCCCACCGGGCCCAGCGGCGTCGTCGAGAGATAGGCGAGGGCGCCGTACTGCCGTTCGAAGCCTGTCGCGATGCCCTGGCCGGTGAAAGCAGAGGCCATCACGGCCAGGGCCAGGACGCCAGGTGTGATGACGTCGATGCTGGGCACGTCGGCTGAGGTGATCAGTTCCAGCCGCGAGGCCCCGAAGAGCACGAGCAGCGGCAGCACCAGTGAGACGAGGAGCTGCTCACCGTTGCGCAGCACATTGCGCGTTTCGTAGAGCCCATGGGCGAGTATCCGGCGCCCGGCCGGAGCCGGGAGCCTCGGTACGGCAGTCATGATGTGGAGACCTCCCAGAACACGTCCTCCAGCGTCTTGGATTCGAAGGAGATCTCTCCCGGCATCAGCGCGATGTCCTCCCACCACGCGGCCAGGGCGCGCAGCTCGGCCGGGGTGTCCACGCCTGAGACGCGCCAGGTCGCACCGGGGACGTTGTGGTGTCCGCGTTCCAGCGCGATGCTCAGCGGGGCAGATTCTGTGTCGGCGCGAGTCAGCGTGCGAGGCGAGGCGAAGAGCATGTGACGCCGCGGCGCGTCGTCCTTGCCGGTCTCCTGGGTGTCGAGGAGCTCACCGACGCTGCCGCTCCTGACGACCACGCCCGCGCGCATGATGTAGACCACGTCGGCCAGTCGCTGCGCCTCCTCGAGGAGGTGGGTCGTCAGGATGATGCCCGTGCCCTGCCGACGCAGGTGGCCGATGAGGTCGAAGACCGTCTGCCGCGACTGGGGGTCCAGGCCGGCTGAGGGCTCGTCGAGGAAGACGATCTCCGGCTGTCCGATCAGGCTGGCCGCCAGGGCTACCCGCTGACGCTGCCCGCCGGAGAGCCGCCGGATGGAGGTGTGCAGGAAATCAGCCATATCGAGACGTTCGATGAGGTCTTCGAGCGGCCAGGGGTCCCGGTGCAGTCGAGACACGTGCTTCAAGAGCACGTGCGGGGGGACGGACTGGGGGAGTCCGCCATCCTGGAGCATGACACCGACCCGCGCGCGGAGCTCGGCCCCGGCGCGGAAGGGGTCCTGCTCGAGCAGCGTCACCTGGCCTTGAGAGGGGCGCAGCAGGCCCTGGGCGATCCGCAGCGCCGTCGTCTTGCCAGCCCCGTTCGGGCCGAGCAGCACGGTGACCTCTCCCGCGCGGGCGCTGAGGTCAAGGCCGCGGAGGATCTCGCGCAGCCCCCCTGAGGTGCGCGCGGACCCCAGCGTATAGCGCACGCCGCGCAGACTGAGGCTTACCGGTGGGGAGGACACCTGGACATTCTACATTTCTACACACAGTAGAAGCTCGCTGGTGACGGGCGCCGATGCTTGTGCCGGGCGAATGCTCATCCCGCGTGAAATATGTCGCAGGCCGTTCAGCGGGTCCGGATGCGGGTGCTGGTGTGAGGGTGGAAGGAAATGCAGTGCCGGTGGCGTTGTGCTCTGCGATGAGACTTTCACTGCTGGATAGGTCCCGGACCCGCCGCGGTTGCTCCGAAGCCGCCGCGCTGTGGCATTCCGTCGAGCGCGCTGTGCGAGCCGAGAAGCTGGGCTACCGGAGGTTCTGGGCGGCTGAGCACCACGCGGTCCCTGGTGTCGCCTCAGGCTCTCCGGCCGTGCTGCTGGCAGCCGCGGGGGCCGCCACGCAGGAGATCCGCCTAGGGTCAGGGGGCGTGATGCTGCCTCATCACCAGCCTCTGGTCGTGGCGGAGCAGTTTCTGATGCTGGCAGGGCTTCACCCTGGGCGAATCGACCTGGGGCTGGGCCGGAGCCTGGGGTTCACTGAACCGGTGCGCAGGGCATTGCGCCAGCAGTCGGCGGAGGAAGACGAGTATGCGGCAGATCTTGCGGAGCTGGGTGCATACCTTCACGGCACAGCCGAAGTGACCGCGCAGCCCGTTGTTCGTCCAGAGGACCGTCCCGTGATGCATGTGCTGGCCACTGGCAAGGGAATCGGCCTTGCGGCTCAGCTCGGTCTGCCAGTCGTCCTCGGCGGGCCGGTGCTTCGCTCCGCTGAGCTTCCTGAGATGCTGCGCACCTATCGTCGCGACTTCCGCCCGGCAGGCGAGGGCGTCGCTGGTCCCGAGGTGATCGTGTCAGCAGACGTCTATCCAGCCTCCTCCCGCCGTGAAGCACGTTCGGCTGCCCTGCCTGAGGCATGGGCGATGGCGCGATCTCGGGAGACAGGAGTTTTTGCTGCTCTTGAGCCCGTCGAGCGTATCCAGGACGCGCAGTGGAGCAGTCGCACGAGTGAGAGAGTGGAGCAATCTCTGAACACCAGTATTCTGGGCACGCCGCTGGAAGTGAGCGACCAGATAGAGCGATTGATGAAGGCGACTGGGGCCGGGGAGTTCATGATCTCCACGTCGACTTATGACCTTGAGGAGCTGGGTGTGCTGGATGCGGAGGTCAGCCGGATCATGCTAGGCCGTGGCGACGGCGGCGCTCCGGAGGCTGCGGCGTCGGGAGCACCTTAACTCCGCACAGCGGAAGGGATCCACGGAGGGTGACGATCCAGACTGTGCTCTCTCGTGCGTTCTAGAGAGAAATTGAACATCGAAATCTGCATCTCGCCGATATCCCCTTGCGGAGATTGATGTGACGTGCGGGTGACGGTGCCGACATCATATCCACTACACTGGGAAGTGGCCCAAGGGTTGCATATGCCCCCTGGCGGAAAGCTCCGAAAGCTCGGGATTCGACGCTAAAAACGGGGACCTATTGGCTCAATATAGCTATGATTAGTTCCCGTTCGACTCAAGGGTAGAAGGGTAAGATGACCACGGGATCTAATGGAATATCTCAGAGCAGTTTCGACGACTCCGATGAAGAGCTGGGCGTCGTCGTGGGAATTGACGGTTCAGCGTCCTCGCATGGTGCCCTTCTCCTGGCGGCAGCGGAAGCCACGTTCCGCGGACTGACTCTGACGCTCCTCTCGACGTACTCGCTCTCGCCGTGGTCGGACACGGCGTTGAAAGCAGGCCACGGCATGGCCTCGGAGTCGTTCTTGCGGCAGCAAAGCTCTGACGAGCTGCATCATGCCCAGGACAAGTACCTCAGTGATCACAAGGGCAGAATCCATCATGTGGTTCGCTTCGGCGACCCCACTACGGTCCTGGTCGAGCTGTCTGCGCATGCGGACCTCCTGGTCGTCGGTGCGCGAGGCCGGGGAGGATTCGTCGGGAGGCTCGCCGGTTCGGTGGCCATCGCGCTGCCCCGTTATTCGGAGTGCCCTGTGATGATCGTTCCTGAGCATGTGGCGGCCGACGTCGCAGTCGATCACCAGCCAGACTTCTCCAGTCCGGTGGTCGTCGGCGTTGATGGCTCGGAGCGCAGCTTGTCCGCACTCCTCTTGGGAGCGGAATCGGCGACCTTGCGAAAAGTGCCGCTGGCCCTCGTGCGTGTCCTGCCGCCAGTTCAGCGGCTCGTGCCCTGGGGGCCAGGATCGGAGCATCATGAAGCGCTCGTCCAGCAGCTCAATACCGAGCTCGAAGGCGATCGCGCCTGGGCCGTGTCCCACTACCCAGAGGTCGATATCAGAGTTGAAGGCGTCTCAGAGGGCGCGACGGTGGACCAGTTGACCCGCCACAGCGAGTACGCCCAAGTGCTCTACCTCGGTTCGAAGGGTCGCGGCGGATTCGCCGGCTGGTTGCTCGGGTCGACCGCTGACGGCATGGTGCAGCAGGCTCGCGGGCCCATCACCGTGGTGCCCCACTGGCCTGATGGGAGACTGGCAGGCCGACGGGATTTCCCCGGCGGGTCGAATCTGCACCCCGCGGAGGAGTGATCCAAGTGTGGGCTGGCCTGAGCGTCGGAATGCGCAAGCCATGGCAAGCACCAGGACAATGCTCGTGGAGGGGAGCCGTTCGGTGGAATGCACGCAATGAGGGCATTCAGGTCAGAAAGCTTCTCGGCTGGCTCTGGTGACCATTCCCCATAGCACCGGATGATGACCGTCAAGGACTGCCCCGAGCCCACTGCGGTGCCGATGAGGTACGTGATATTCGTCTCAGAAGGGGAAGGACGCACTCGCTGCGGAAGACCCGACACGAGCTCTCGGTAATCCCCTGCAGTGCCGCCTCGTGCGGGTGATAGCAGGCCTCACCTCCACGGAAAATTGGGAAAGTGCAAGTCAGCACCTTCAGGAAACACCCAGTTTCCATTCGAGGTGCGTCAAATCTGGCTCGTTACGGTGCCTGGATGAGTTCGCGCAACTATCGACTGGATCGGGCTAAGGGTGTCCTCATCTTCATGGTCGTTCTCGGCCACATTCTCACCGCAGCCTCAGCCTGGGAACCAGATACTCTCCGGGCCCTGCAGGTCATCATCTACTCCTTCCATATGCCTGCCTTCGTCTTCCTGGCAGGCATCACGGCGAAATCGGACCGCCTCCTGCCGCGAACCCTGTTCTTCCTCGTTCTCCTGGCCACGGCGATGCCGATGTACTACGGGTGGATGAGCCTGCTTGGACTCAACCCAGATTTCGATTTCCTCGTACCCTACTGGCTCACATGGTTCCTCATGTCGATGGTGTGGTGGATGCTCAGTGTGCCGTTCATCGAGCGATTCCCGCGTGCCATGCTGATGATCTCCGTGGTGGCCGGACTGGTCGGCGGAGCTCTCCCGATGGCTGACTACGAGCTGTCGATCTCACGCACGATGGTGTTCTGGCCGTTCTTCGTCGTCGGCAAGGTCTACGGGTCGCGGATCCTGCACTGGGCCGGCAGCCGAAGCCCCCGCCAGATCGCCGGGCTGGTGGCGGCAGCGCTGACGACGACGCTGGTCTTCTACCTCTACGACGTCAACAAGGAATGGTTCTACGGCAGCCGCAACTTCGACTGGTTTGACGTCACTGTGCCCGAAGGGCTGGGCATGCGGGCGGCCGTGGCGCTCGGTGCCGGGCTGAGCACAGTGGCCCTGCTGGCGGCGACATCTCAGAAGAAGGGCTACCTTGCCACAGTGGGACGTCACTCACTGGCTGTGTACCTGCTTCACGGTTTCGTGGTGCGGCTGCTCGAACTC
>DXGD01000379.1 GCA_019114115.1 Candidatus Nesterenkonia stercoripullorum | reverse complement strand
AGCCATGGAAGGCTCAGGCCTTCTCACCCCTGGCCGGGCGTGGTGTCGGCCAGGTGCCACAGGTCAGCCCGCCGCCTGAACGGACTCTTCGGCGGCCTGTGAGACAGCCTCGGGCGTGATGCCGAACTCCTCGTAGAGGCGCTGGTAGGCAGCGGAGGCACCGAAGTGGTCGATGCCCACGATGCGTCCAGCGTCGCCGACGATATCCCGCCACCCCCAGGAAGCCGCCGCCTCGACGGAGACACGTGCGCGCACCGCCGCGGGGAGGACCTCGTCGCGGTAGGACTCGTCCTGGCGGAAGAACCACTCGCGGCTGGTCATCGAGATGACGCGGGCGGCAACACCCTTGGCCTGGAGTGTTTCGCGTGCCTCCACAGCGAGGTGGACCTCGGATCCGGTGGCGATCAGCAGCACGTCGGGTGTGACGATCTCGCCATCGCGGACTGCCTCGGCCAGGACGTAGGCGCCGCGGGCAGCGCCCTCAGCGGAAGCGAACTGCTCCGCTGTGGCTTTGCCCTCGCCGCGCTCGAACGTGGGGAGGTTCTGCCGGCTCAGTGCCAGACCTGCCGGGCGCTCATTGTGCCGCAGCACTTCACGCCAGGCCACTGCGACCTCATTGGCATCCGCCGGGCGGACGACGTCGAGGTTCGGAATGGCGCGCAGGCTCGAGAGCTGCTCGATGGGCTGATGCGTCGGCCCATCCTCGCCCAGGCCGATGGAATCGTGCGTCCAGACGAAGATCGACCCGACGCCCATCAGCGCGGCCAGCCGGATAGCAGGGCGCTGGTAGTCCGAGAAGATGAGGAAGGTCCCGTTGTAGGTCCGCAGCGGCACTGAGAGCGAGATGCCATTGGTGATGGCCGCCGCAGCGTGCTCGCGGATGCCGAAGTGCAGGTTCCGGCCGTAGGGGTCGCCGGTGAACTTGCCCGTGGAGCGCTTCTTCGGGATGAACGAATCGGAGTTCTCGATAATGGTGTTATTGGAACCAGCCAGGTCAGCGGAGCCACCCCACAGCTCGGGCAGGACATCGCCGATGGCGTTGAGGACCTTGCCTGAAGCAGCGCGGGTCGCCAGATCCTCGCCTGCCGGGAAGGCCGGGAGATTCTCCTCCCAGTTCTCGGGAAGCTCTCCGGCGGTGAGCCGGTCCAGCAGCGCAGAGCGCTCCGGGTTGGCCTTGCGCCACTGCTCCAGCTGGGTATCCCATTCCGCGTGCGTCTCTGCGGAGCGCTGGGCGATGTCGCGGGCATGGTTCAAGACCTCGTCTTCGATGGCGAAATGCGCCTGGGGATCGAAGCCCAGCCCCTTCTTCAGGGCTTCGAGCTCGTCGCCGCCGAGTTTCGAACCGTGGATGCCACCGGTGTTCTGCTTCGTCGGCGCGGGCCAGCCGATGATCGTGCGCAGGCAGATCAGCGACGGCTTGGACGTTTCGGCCTTAGCCTCCTTCAGCGCGCGATGCAGCTCCTCGATGTCCTCGACGTACTCGCCGGTACGCAGCCAGTCCACGCGCTGGACGTGCCAGCCGTAGGCTTCGTAGCGCGCTCCGACATCTTCGGTGAATGCGACTTCGGTGTCGTCCTCGATGGAGATGCGGTTGTCGTCCCAGAGGACGACAAGGTTCCCCAGCTCCTGATGTCCTGCCAGCGATGACGCCTCAGAGGTGACGCCCTCCTGCAGGTCTCCGTCGGAGGCGATGGTCCAGATGGTGTGGTCGAACGGCGACGTGCCGGCTTCAGCATCTGGATCCATCAGGCCGCGAAGGCGGCGCTGGCCGAAGGCGAAGCCCACTGCCGAGGCCAGGCCCTGGCCCAGCGGGCCGGTGGTGATCTCCACGCCTGCTGTGTGACCGTACTCCGGGTGCCCCGGCGTCAGCGAGTCCCACGTCCGCAATGCTTCGAGGTCTTTCAGCTCCAGTCCGTAGCCGGAGAAGTAGAGCTGCAGGTACAGCGTGAGCGAGGTATGCCCGGGAGACAGGATGAACCGGTCGCGACCGATCCACGTCGGGTCCGCCGGGTCGTGGCGCATGACTTTCTGGAAGAGCAGATATGCAGCCGGTGCCAGGGACATGGCCGTGCCCGGGTGGCCGGAGCCCACTTTCTCCACAGCATCAGCGGCGAGGACTCGCAGTGTGTTGACAGCTTTGTGGTCCACATCGGTGAAGACGGCGGATTCTTTCAAGGCGGGGTCGGTCACAGATATTCCTCCATCAGGGGGTTGCGGTGGCGCGGACGTCGAAACGTGCGCTTAAGCAATGGGCGGGTGGATAAGGGCCGCGCACGCCGTTGTGCCGCTCACACTCCAGACTACCCGGGGAAGCCCGGTGATGTCCTGTGCGAGGAGAGAAGTACCACATCGTGGAATATTCAGGAGGGGATTCAGGAAGGTGCTCGGGCGGGGTGCCCACGTGTCGCGGGGGTGGCTCCAGGCGCCGCTGAGCTCCTGCTCAGTCGAGTCCGAGAGCCAGCCCCACCAGCTCCAGGCTCCGATGCGAGATGACGAGGTCGGCCTTCGCCGCCAGGGCAGGCTTCGCACAGAACGCCACGCCCACTCCGGCCGCGCGGACCATATCGAGGTCATTGGCTCCGTCCCCAACGGCGACGACGTTGTCTGGGCCGAGCCCATGGCGGGCGCTGTGCTCAGCCAGGTACTCCTTCTTCGCCGCCCGATCAACGACGGCGCCCACGACAGTCCCGTCGAGCTGATGCTGCACGATGCCGAGGTCATTGGCTCGGTAGCCGCTCAGCCCCAGCTCGTCAGCCAGCGGGGCGAGCACTTGACTGAAACCGCCGGAGACGACGTGGACCGGCCAGTCCCGGCGCAGGAAGCCTCTGGTGAGCTCCCTGGCCCCCTGCGTCAGCGTGATGGCCCCGCCTGCAGACTCCAGGACGGACTCCGGCAGGCCCGCCAGGGTTGCGACTCGTTCGTGCAGAGAGGCAGCGAAGTCGAGCTCACCCCTCATCGCCCGCTCCGTCACGGCCGCCACGTCGCGTTCGCGACCGGCATGGGCCGCGAGCAGCTCGATGACCTCCTGGTCGATGAGCGTGGAGTCGACATCCAGCAGCAGCATCACAGGATCGGGGCGAAGCTGCGCGGGGAGCACGGTGACGGTCAGGTCGGCGTCGTCCGGGTCGGCATTGTGGTCCGTGGCTGATGCCGGTGTGTTCCCGGACTCAGCCCGCAGCTGCTCGGCGGCGTCCTCGAGCAGCGAGACGATGAGCTGTGAGCCGTAGTCGTCATCGGAATCGGCCAGGGCCAGTGACCATCGCACAGCCTGAATCTCATAGGGTTCGCCGTTCGAGGGGCGCACGGTGACGCTGCGCTGCTCGACGGCGTTGACCTCCCCGCGCCGGGAGAACTCCGCGGTGAGTGCTCGCATCAGGCCCCCATTGAGGTGCTGACCGGCGATCATGGCGATCGTCCCGGGAGGGAGGTCAGGCGAGGCGGGGCGCAGGTCGTCGGCAGACACGGAGCGTGCGGGGAGATCACTCATAGCACTGATCACCTTAGCGCTTAGGTAGTGTTGTCGGCATGAATTCAGTTCTTTCCCTCGAGAGCGTCTCGGTGCGCCGTGGCCGCAAGAATCTGCTCGCGAATGTCTCCTGGACGGTGAATGAGGGAGAGCGATGGGTCGTTCTGGGCCCGAACGGCGCCGGGAAGACGACGCTTCTGCAGATCAGTGCCGCGCGGCTGTTTCCCACGGAGGGAAGCGTCGGGATTCTCGATGAGCGTCTGGGAGGCGTCGACGTCTTCGAGCTGCGACCGCGGATCGGGATGTGCTCCAACGCTGTGTCCCATTCCATCCCTCCTTCTGAGACAGCGCTGAACGTCGTCGTGACGGCGGCCTATGGTGTGACCGGCCGGTGGCGTGAAGAGTACGAGCAGCTCGACGAGCGGCGGGCCTTCGAGCTGCTCAACGACTGGGGTGTCGGGACGGTGTTCGACCGGCCCTATGGCAGCCTCTCCGAGGGCGAGCGCAAGCGGGTGCTCATCGCGCGGGCGCAGATGACGGACCCGGAGCTGCTGCTGCTCGACGAGCCCGGTGCAGGCTTGGACCTGGCCGGCCGGGAATCGCTCGTCGCGCGCACGGCTGAGCTCATCAGCACCGAGTTCGCCCCGACGACGGTGCTGGTCACGCACCACCTTGAGGAGATCCCGCCAGGGTTCAGCCACGTCCTGCTGCTCAAAGACGGTAAAGTCCAGGCTGCCGGTCCGATGGAGACGACGTTGACCTCGGAGAACCTCTCCGCCACATTCGACGTGCCCCTGGAGTTGTCGAAGCGATCGCAGCGGTACTCGGCGTTCATGTCCGAGTGATCTAGGGTGCTGTAGGGCGCTGATGATGGTCGGCGCTGGCCATGAGGTGAGCGCCGTGAGGTGAGCACCATGAATTGGGCACCATGAATCGAGCACTATGAATTGAGCACTGACGGTGCAGTGGCATGCCGGTGCGGACAGGACATGACGACGTGGGATTCGAACTGCATGGTATGGGCATCGAGCTGCTCGTCCTGATCTTCTTGGCTGCCGTCTGGGCCGGCTCGATCAACACTGTCGTGGGGTCGGGGACCCTGGTGACCTTCCCTGTGCTAGTGGCGATGGGTGTTCCGCCGGTCTCCGCGACCGTGTCCAATGCCATGGGCCTGATCGCGGGAAACTTCACTGGTGCTTGGGGGTATCGGCGGGAGATCCGGTCTGTCCGTCCCGTGCTCGCGCGGTTGGTGCCCGCCTCGGTCATCGGCGGGGCCATCGGAGCGGTGCTGCTGCTGACCCTGCCTGAAGAGGTGTTCGGCAAGGTCGCGCCGATACTGATTCTGATCTCGCTGCTCTTCGTCATCCTCCAGCCGAAGCTGGCGCGATGGGTGCGCGCGCGGGCCGACTCCCGCAACGACGACCCGGAGCCTGACCTGAGCGATGCTGGAGAGCTCGACGCCGGTGCCACGGGAGAGGCGAAAGTCCCTTCGGCCCCCACTGTGGGCGTCGCGCTGTTCGCCTTGGTCTTCCTGGCTGGCATCTATGGCGGATATTTCGTCGCCGCACAGGGGATCCTCCTGATGGGCGTGCTGGGGGTGTTCCTGGCCTCGACTATCCAGCAGGCCAACGGGGTGAAGAACATTCTGGTGGCCGTGGTGAACCTGGTCGCCGGGATCAGCTACGTCATCACGGACTACTTCATCCGGGAGCCCGACGACCGCGTCATCCTGTGGGGAGTGGTGGGAATCATCGCGCTGGGGTCCACCATCGGGGGACTCATCGGGGCGTGGGTCGGACGTCGCTTGAGCCCATTGGTGCTCAGGGCGGTCATCGTCACCCTGGGCACTGTCGCCTTGATCGTCATGCTCCGGGACCTGATCGCCGGCTGAGGCGAGGTGGCGGCTTTGGCGGGACTACGCCGTTGGTGAGGTGCCGTCTGCGGGATTCGGCTGCGATGAGCACTCGCGGTCGGTCGCCTGCTATGCTGGGACGTTGGTTCTGCTCAGCGCGCCGTCGAACGGCGTGAGCGGCCACGAGATGACGATCCATTCGCTTCTGGCAAAAACCAGCGGCATACGAAAAGGACACACCACACGATGAAGACTGATATTCACCCGACATACCGCTCGGTCATCTTCCATGACCTGGCCTCCGGCAAGAAGGTCCTGACCCGCACCACTGCTACATCGGATAAGACGATGGAGTGGGAAGACGGCAATACCTACCCGGTGATCGACGTCGAGATCTCCGCGGAGTCACACCCGTTCTACACCGGCAAGCAGCGGATCATGGACTCCGCCGGCCGCGTCGAGCGCTTCAACGCCCGCTTCAAGGGCTTCGGCGGCAAGAAGTAAGACCGCTACACCGGGGATGACCCGGACGACATACCTGAGATGATGGGATCGTAGCACGGCTGCGGTCCCATCATTGCTGTGCGCAACTGGTGTGCGCAACTATCGTGCGCACCGTTGCACGGCGCGTGGGTCTTTCGCAGTGCTCGTTTTCGCAGCACCTGCACACACAGGAATCGCGCTCTGAGGACGCGTTGTCACAGACGGGAGAACAGCATGGCCCAGCAGAAGGGAGTGCCGGCAGGGGAGCCCCGCGAGGCATCGACCCCTGGATCTCCTCCGCAGGCTCGTCATGGCGAGTACAAAGTGCCCGGCGGGAAGCTCGTCGTCGTCGATCTGGATCTGGATCCTGAGCAGAAGAGCATCTCCAGGGCCTCGGTCAACGGTGATTTCTTCCTCGAGCCCGACGACGCCCTGGACGCGATCAACGCAGCCCTCACCGGGCTTCCGGTCGCGACGGCGCGCGAGGACATTGCTCAATCCGTGCGGGCGCGGCTGCCTGCGGATGCCCAGCTCATCGGCTTCGACGAGTACGCGATTGCGACGGCATTCCGCCGCGCGCTGGGGCTTGCCACCACGTGGCAGGACCACCAGTGGGAAGTGCTGCCGGCGCGGAGGCTGCCGATCGCCCTCAACGTGGCCCTGGATCAGGTCCTCACGGAGGAGGTCGCCGCCGGCAACCGCGCCCCCGTGCTGCGCCTGTGGGACTGGTCCGAGCGCGCCGTGGTCATCGGGTCCTTCCAGTCGCTGCGCAATGAGGTCGATGCCGAGGCCGCGGCCGAGCAGGAGACGACCGTGGTACGCCGAATCACCGGCGGCGGGGCGATGTTCATGGAGCCGGGGAACTGCATCACTTACTCGCTGTGCTTCCCGCAGTCCCTCGTCGACGGGCTGAGCTTCGCCGACTCGTATCCCTATCTGGATTCCTGGGTCATGCAGGCGCTTGAGGAGGTGGGCGTGTCCGCGCACTACAAGCCGCTCAACGACATCGTGTCGGACGCCGGGAAGATCGGCGGTGCAGCGCAGAAGCGCCTTGCCAGCGGTGGGATGCTGCATCACGTGACGATGAGCTACGACATCGATGCCCAGCGGATGATGGATGTGCTGCGCATCGGCCGCGAGAAGATCTCCGATAAGGGGATCACCTCAGCGGTGAAACGGGTTGATCCGCTGCGCAGTCAGACAGGCATGGCGCGCGGGGAGATCATGGATGTCCTGCGGCACCGATTCGAGCAGAACTACGGTGCGACGGTGGCCACGCTCAGAGACTCAGAGATCGCGCGCGCTGAGGACCTTGTCGCCTCGAAATTCGGGACCCGAGAGTGGACCGCGCGGGTGCCGTGAGCGCTTCGCGCCGCCCACAAAGATACCTCGTATGAGCGATGTGCACGCGAGGCCCCCTGGTCTAGAGTCGCTCCATCGGCGCCGGCCGGCGCCAAGGACCTGGGGACGGTATTTGTGAGTACACTGAGTTTTTCCAACACATTCAAGACGATCACTGCGGCAGCAGTGCTATCTTTGTCTGCGCCACTCACAGCGGTCGCAGTACCTTCCGCTGAGACCTCGGCGGACGAGATAGGGGATTTGGATGCTCTTCTGCATAACTCCCAAGATGACTCAGAACTTTCCGCAGGAGTGGTCAACGGAAACGAGTCGCTCTCGTGGCGTGAAGGCGAAATAAGCACGTCTGTACCCCACAACCCTGCAGAGATGGCGAAAACGACTATTGACGGGCAGGACATGCTAGAGATCGGTCTCCTCCATCCCGAAACCGTGTCTGAGGGGGTGGTCACGTCGAACAATACGGTGATATTTCCAGCGCAAGACTCGCCTGATACGTACGCTATGCAGCTCTACGACAATGGTTCACTCGGCCTTACGGCAATCGCGGTCACTCCTGAGTCTGAAGGACAGTTTGCGTACGATCTCCCGAGCTCAATAACGCCTGTAGTACAGCAGACAGGAGCGGTTGCGCTTTACGAACATGATTCGCTCATTGGTGTAGTGGAGCATCCAGAGGCCTATGACGCGGATGGAAATGCCATAGTTACCAAGTACGTAGATGTGGACGGCGACTTGGTGCAGGTTGTGAGCCCCTAAGCGAGAAGTGCTTATCCTCGCGTGGCCCGAGCCAGGGTCGGCGTGTTCAAGACTGGTGGAGACTATGTACATGTTTCAAAGCGCGCGGGACATCCCCGTCAAGCTTCTGGACACGGTTGGTGGATAAAAGGGACGACGCGGGCCACTAAAGCTGTCGTGACAGTCCACCTGCAGGTTAAGCCCAACTCGAACTCTGGCTGGCGTGATCGGGGGAAGTCTGGAGTGAGGAAGTTGGGCCCAGGATCTTCAAAACGGGCCAATGCGCGAGTGACATGCCGATCGCACGCCAAAAAGCAGTGGCGAAGCTGGGTGGATGTCGATCTCATTGGCTACTTGGACACCCCTAACAGATTGTATACATCAAAACGTACTATTAAGTGCTCACCATGACGACTATTTCCGACACTGATGTTCTGCTCATCACCCTGTGCGGCGAGCTCGAGCTAGGTCAGGCTCTTGTTGAACAGATCCGTCGCGGAGAGATCGAGCCAGAAAGTGCTTTCGGGTGTTTTTACGGTACCGTTCGGGCCTTCTCCCCGTGGGCGACCACTGATGTGTTGCGCAGTCTGAACGACGGCGTGTGGTGTTTCGACGAGTCGCTCACCGGACCGCGGATGGCAGGTGATTTGGCCTGGTTTCAGGTGGGGGCCGATGCCGTGCGTCCGTCCGGCGTGTCGCTGCCACTGCTGGTCCATGCCGGGGCACGTTCGGTGGACCAGTTAGGTCACTGGGAATTCGGCGGTCTCCGTGTGTATTGTCCGCGCGCCATCCCTACTGTCGATGCTTTCGCAATCCAGGAGTGCCTTGATCAGTTCAGGATCGCAACATCACTGCGAGTGCCGAAGGAAGTAGAAGTGACCGTGAGGCACTCGACATCTCATGCACAGTGGGCGGAAGGACTGGGGGCGTGGGCTGAGTACACATCCATAGAACCCTTTGTGCTCTCTGAAATCCGAGGTACCACTCGTCATGAAGAAAGAGCTGGAACAGTGGCTGGAGACTTCACCTCTCGATACCAGAGTTCAGCGGTCTTCTCGGTCCCTCAATGGTCCCCGGACTCAGCGGTGCTGCTGCTGCAGCTGATCCGTGAAGCGACGCGCAGAATACTCAGGGACGACGCTGTCGAAGTGGACATCATGCGTGTCTAGCGTTCCTTATGCTCGATCCCCGCTAAACCCGCGCCCGGATGCCCTATGCCCGGATGCCTTACGGCCTGATGGCCTTCTTGAGACCTTCATGGGATGCGGTGAACCCGAGGCCCTCGTAGAACCGGATGGCGTCGCCACGCGACTTGTCCGAGGTCAGCTGCAGGAGTGTGGCTCCATGAGCCCGGCCGAACTTCTCCGCCCAGGTAAACATGGCGCTGCCCAACCCAGAACAGCGGGCTGCCGCGGCCACACGGACCGACTCCACCTGGAGGCGCTTGGTAGCGCCCCGTGACAGACCCGGGATGAGGGTGAGATGGAAAGTGCCCGCGCACCTGCCCTGGAGATCTTCGCAGACGGCCAAGAAATGCTGCGGATCGCCGGTGATCTCCTCGAAGGCCTGGTGGTATGCCGCCATGTCCTGGCTCTCACGGGTCTTTCCGAGACGATCATCGATGAGCAGATCGACGATCTCCGGAACGTCCTCGGCTCGCGCCCTGCGGACGGTGAACTCGGCATGGGAAGTAGCGATCCGGCTGTCGACGTCCATGAGGCCCCCTGACCAGTGATTAGACAGCGTAACGACGATGACGACGACGATAGGCGCTGATCGATGCCACCGCCAGCGCCGTCACCACCATGGCGCCGAACACCAGGGTAGAGACTCTGCCAAGTTCATCCATGAGATTCAGTAGATTTTCCATGCCTCTCACGCTACGGATCAGCGCCCTGCCAGGGATCGGCCTTCGGGACGACATTCATCTCATACTCCAGGAGGAGAGCGGGCGGTGGCCGTCCAACCTGCCAAGAATTGATTCCTCCTGTTCGCCTCGCGGGCACCTCAGGGTCATCTCTGATAGTTACCTTGGCATCGGAGGAACCCAGCAGAGAGATCTCGACCATACCGGCAACGTCATACCGGCAGGCTCGTACCGGCAGGCTCATACCGGCGATGCCATGCCGCGACCGTGTCCCGAAACCCTGCCCTGAAATCGCGAAGTGAAGACATTGGAGAGTCAGGTCATGCCACGAGCAGAAAATCCCTCAGGAATGCTGCACTGCGTCAGTGCCCGGGACAAACTTGCCCGCCGGGCCCTGGCTGAGCTGTCCAGCAGCACCGCCAACCCGGAGCTGGTCTGGATCGCGAGCTCCCTGGGTGACGTCCGGCCCATGCTCACCACGCTCGAAGAGCTCGTCGCCTGGGCGCACAGTGCGGAAAGGAGTCCCACTGGATCTCGCTGCTTGTCCCCCGTTGAAGGAAGTACGCAGTTCTACAGGGTGGGGGCAGAGCCCGCCGGTGAGGCTGCCACTGTGCTGAGCATCCTGTCGAACAACCTTCTGGGAAACCGGGCACCCGCCTGAAAGATGGCGCCGGGAGAATAGGGCTCCGCTCCGGCTGCTGAAAATATAGCTTCACCCTCCGTGGGTCAACAGGGGGTAGCCGTATTCTCAGCAGTACCTATGCTGAGAGTGGAACGCTTCGAACCCGGAAGTGAGGAACTATGGCTACCACTGATCTGCTCAGCGTTGGGGACTTGACTACGGCCTGGGCCCATTACGAGAGGCGACTTGCCACCCTCGAGACCATGGCCATCGACTCGGTGTTCACCGACAGCACACCCAGTCTCGCGGAGCTGCGTGCGCAGCGGGACAGGGTGGCTCGTCGTCTGATGCATGTTGAGAGGCTCCTCGACGACAGGTTCAATTTCGACCACGAGGTCTGACCGCCGCGGACTCGTCCCAGGACGCATTCGGGTGCAACCTTTCCTGCCCGCAGGAACGAGAGAGGCCCGGCGCCCGCTGAATCAGCGGCACTCCGGGCCTCGTCCTGTGCGCGGAAGGGGACTTGAACCCCTACCCTCGATATATGAGGACTAGCACCTCAAGCTAGCGCGTCTACCTATTCCGCCACCCGCGCAGGTGGTCTGCTTTAGCAGCGCCTGTAGAGATTAGCACGGTTCTGAGTCTCGGCACCAATCCTGCCCACAGGCCTGCTGACAGGGGGTTCTCCCGTAGTTGTTCTCCTCTGGGTAGGGTGGACATACCGACCACCTCAGCCCCGACGTCTCAGCGCCCTGGGCGACCCTATGGAGGAGACTATGACAGCAGCCGAACCGTCCTCGAACAGCGCTCGTCCTGCCGCGTCCGCAGCCTCTGACAGCCCGGCGGCCCGTGCGGAGGACGACGTCGTCGCCTTCTGCCAGGACCTGATTCGCTTCGACACGCAGAACTGGGGCAACGGCACCGCCAATGGCGAACGCGAAGCAGCCCAGTACTGTGCCAGGATCATGACCGAGGCTGGCCTGGAGCCGCAGATCTTCGAGTCCGCGCAGCGTCGCGCCTCAGTAGTGGCCCGCATGAAGGGCACCAATCCTGAGCTGGGTGCCCTGGTGGTGCACGGGCATCTCGACGTCGTCCCCGCTCAGGCGGAGGACTGGCAGGTGGATCCGTTCTCCGCCGATATCGTCGACGGCATGATCTGGGGGCGCGGCGCCGTCGATATGAAGGATATGGACGCCATGATCCTTGCCGCCCTGCTGCGCATGAAGCGGGAGGGCCGGCAGCCGGAACGGGACATCATTTTCGCCTTCTTCGCCGATGAGGAGGACAACGGGACCTACGGTGCCAACTGGATGGTCAGGAACCACCCCGAGATGTTCGACGGCGCCACGGAGGCCATCAGCGAAGTCGGCGGTTTCTCCACGGATATCGCGGGTCAGCGTGCGTACCTCATCCAGACCGGTGAGAAGGGGCTGCACTGGACGAAGATGACCGCGCAGGGGACCGCCGGCCACGGATCGGCAGTCCAGTCGGACAACCCGGTGGTGACGCTGGGTGCGGCCGTGGCGCGCATCGGCGAGTACGAGTGGCCCATCGAGTACACCAAGACCACGCGGGCCCTGATGGAGCAGCTCTCCGAGCTGACCGGCATCCCCTTCGATGAGTCCGACCCCCGCCCGTTGCTGGAGGCCACCGGCAGCACCTCTAAGTTCATCGCCGCCACCCTGCAGAACACCTCGAACCCCACAGCGCTCGAGGCCGGCTACAAGCACAACGTGGTCCCAGGCAGTGCCGAGGCGCTCGTCGACGCGCGGACGCTGCCGGAGCAGGACGAGAAGGTCGCTGCCACGCTGCGCGAGCTGGCAGGGGAGAAGGTCAGTTTCGAGCTGATCAACGGCGGGCCGTCACTCGAGGTGCCATTCTCCGGTCGACTGGTCGAGGATATGGTCGGGGCCCTTCGCGCGGAGGACCCCGAGGGCGTCGTGCTGCCCTATATGCTGGGCGGCGGCACCGACAACAAGCATCTGTCTGCATTGGGGATCGCAGGTTACGGCTTCGCTCCGCTTCAGCTGCCCGCCGAACTGGACTTCACCGGCATGTTCCACGGTGTCGACGAGCGCGTGCCGGTGGATTCGCTCGCCTTCGGCGTCAGGGTGCTCTACCGGTTCCTGGAGGCGCAGTGACACAGCCGAACACGCCAGCGAGCTCGCCAGCACACTCGACCGCGCGGATCGCTGCGGTCCTGCCCGAGAACATGCTCGAACGCTTCCGTGACCGCGCCGCCGGATACGACGCGCAGAACACGTTCTGCGCCGAGGACTTCGACGAGCTGGTCCAGGGCGGCTACCTGAAAGCGCTCGTCCCAGAGGCCCAAGGAGGGCTCGGAT
>DXGD01000378.1 GCA_019114115.1 Candidatus Nesterenkonia stercoripullorum | reverse complement strand
ATGCCCGCGTGCTCGCCCACGACGCCGCCCGCCTCTGCGCTGTGCCTGCTGGCCATCCGATGGGCTATATCGACGCCTTCGCGAACTTCGTCCGGGATACTTACGCGGCGATTCAGGGAGCAGCGCCCGAGGGGTTGCCGCGCTTCGCTGATGGCGCCCGCGCCAACCAGCTCATCGACGCGGTCCTGGAGTCCGCCCGCACCCGGCAGTGGGTAGACCTCGACGACGTCACCCAGGTCGCGCCGATCGGGCCCTGATCCATCCGAGTCAGGACTCGCACAGCGCATCGACGCTCCCCGGGGACAGCACCTCCTGAAGCGCCAACAACCCCGCTCCGATCAGCCCCGACTCCACCGGCACTTGGGCTGTATGAATATCCAGGTTCCGGGTGGCCAGCGGCATCGCCCGCTGGTACACCACCTCCCGCACTCCAGCCAGGAGATGCTCACCGGCACCGGCCATGCGTCCGCCGATCGCGATGACCTCGGGGTTCAACATGCTGATGCACGCGCTGAGCACTTCACCAAGGTCTCGGCCAGCCTGCCGCACAGCCTGAATCGCCTGCAGATCCCCCTCATCCACCAAACGCACGACGTCGGCCGCAGTGTGCACGCCCGCGCGGCTGAGCTTGCGGGCCACGGGCGGGCCGGAGGCCACCGCTTCCAAGCACCCCTCATTCCCGCAGTGGCACAGCACGCCATGGGCTGACGGGACATGAACGTGGCCGATGTCCCCGGCAATACCCTGCGCACCGCGTTGCAGCTCACCTTCGGAGATGATCCCCGCGCCGATGCCGGTGGCGACCTTCACCAGCATGAAGTGCTTCGTCTTCCGCGGAAGGCGGCTGTGCTCACCCAGCGCCATGATGTTCACGTCATTGTCCACCAGCACGGCAGCTTCCAGATGCTGCCGGAACCAGCTGGGGATATCGAAATCGTCCCAGCCAGGCATGAGCGGTGGACGGCTCGGCCGCCCGGTGCTGAAGTGCACGGGCCCGGGAACACCCAGACCTACGGCCAGCAGATCAGCCCGCGGTCTGCCGACTCGTTCCAGTAGCGCATCGGCACGACCCATCACGCGCTGCAGCACAGCCTCCGGCCCATTGGTGATGTCGATGGGCTCCTCGTAGGTGGTCAGCGGACGGTTCAGTAGATCCACCAGGGCCATGCGCATATGACTGGCCCCGAGATCCACGGCGAGGACCACGCGGGCGTCAGGAATCAGCGCCATCCGCCGGCCCGGCCGTCCACCCGTCGAGTGAGCTTCCGACGTCTGGCCCACGAGTCCAGTCGAGACGAGCTGGAAGAGGCGCTCGCGCACAGTCGATCGGGAGAGTCCGGACAGGAGGGCCAGCTCGGCCAGGCTCTTCGATCGTCCATCGCGCAACACCTGGAAGACCTGGCTGGGGCCCGAGACTGAGGTGATAACGGGGCGTTGCGAAGTCGTCATGCATTAAGTCAACCACAAGAAACGTGGCGTGCAGTCATTCTTCTCACACTAGATAATGCACTTCTGTTGACTCCAGCCATAAGTCGATCTACTCTTGTCGTATGAGCGGAGAGTGATGTCAGTCACATATCTCTCCCTGAATCTCTCCACCTCACCACCCACGTCCTGTTAAGGGGGCAGCACTCCGTGAGACCACTATCAGCTCAGCTGTACACCGTTCGCGAGGCATTGAAGGCTTCGCCGAAGGAGACCCTGGAGGAAGTCGCGTCGATCGGCTACACCAGGGTCGAGCCCTTCGACCTGGTCAACACCGGGCGCTCGCTGCGGGAGGATCTGCAGCGGCTGAACCTCACCGCTCCGACAGCGCATATGCGCCTGCTCGACGCCGACCGACCCGCAGTCTTCGAGGTCGCCCGTGAGCTCGGCGTGGAATGCGTGATCGATCCCTTCATCGACCCTGAACGCTGGACCTCCCGAGAGGGCGTCACCTCAGTGGCCGAGGACCTCAAAGGCATCGCAGCGGAGGCTCGCGACCAGGGACTGCGTATCGGATACCACAACCACGCGTTCGAGCTGGAGAACACGATCGAGGGCACGCCGGCGCTCGAAGTCTTCGCGGATCTCGTGGGGGACGCTGTGGAGCTGGAAGTCGACACCTACTGGGCGCAGGTCGGGGGAGTGGAGGCCCCTGAGCTGCTCAAGCGGCTGGGCGAGCGCGTCACTGCGATCCACGTCAAGGATGGTCCCGGCACCACCCGCAACAAGGACCAGGTGGCAGTCGGCTCCGGCGATATGCCGGTAGAAGCGATCCTGGCCGCAGCTCCTGCCGCACTGGCCGTCGTCGAGCTGGACGATTCCGAAGGCGACCTGCTCGCGGCGCTGCGCGCGAGCTACGCCTTCCTGACCACGAAATGAGTCCCGTCATGGATCACGCGAACACTTCACCGCTGGGCGTCGGCATCGTCGGTGCCGGCGTCATCAGCAACGAATACCTGAAGAACCTCACGGCATTCCCCGACGTCGAGGTGCGTTTCATCGCGGACATCGATGAGCAGCGCGCCGCCGATCAGGCCCGTGAATGGTCCGTCCCCGGGTCCGGCAGCTACGCGCAGCTGCTCGCCCTGCCGGAGATCGACATCGTGGTGAACCTGACGATCCCGGCCGTCCACGTCGAGGTCGCGCTGCGGGCCGTGGAGGCCGGCAAGCACGTCTGGGGGGAGAAGCCCTACGCGCTGGATCTCGAATCAGCCCAGGCGCTGAAGGACGCTGCGGCGAAAGCCGGAGTGCGCGTCGCGGTCGCACCGGATACGCTGCTCGGCGCCGGGCTCCAGACCGCACTGCGGGAACTGCGCGGTGGCAGCATCGGCCAGCCGCTCACCGGGCTCACCCTCTTCCAGGTCCCTGGTCCCGATTCCTGGCATCCGAGCCCGGAGTTCCTCTTCGCCCACGGCGCCGGCCCGCTCTTCGACGTCGGGCCTTACTACCTGACCACGCTGGTCCAAGCCTTCGGCGCGGTCTCGCGTGTGGCGGCCACGGCCTCTCAGGCGCGCACCTCGCGCTTCATCGGCAGCGGGCCCAAGGCCGGCAACGAGTTCCCGGTGGAGGTCCCCACCCATGTGAGCGCCCTGCTGGAATTCGCCTCTGGCGGATCGGCGCAGTGCATCTTCAGCTTCGACTCCAAACTGCCGCGAGCTGGCTTCGTGGAGATCGCCGGAACCGAAGGCACCATCGTCTTCCCGGACCCCAACATGTTCGACGGCGTCACCACTGTGCACAACGGCACTGACGAGCCACGGGTCATCGAACCCGCAGGCAGTTTCTACAGCCGCGGCACAGGCGTGGCGGAGCTCGCCCAGGCGATCCGCGAGGACCGCCCAGGCCGAGTCCCTGGCGAGCTCGCCTTCCACGTCCTCGACATCATGGTCTCCACCACCGAGGCCGCATCCAGCGGCCAGTGGGTCGAGGTGACCAGTTCCGTGGAGCCCTCCGACCTGCTGGATCCCACATGGGACCCTAGTGCGGCGTCGGTGCCGCCGAGCACTGTTCGCCGCTGACAACGCCGTTCACCATCGACAGCCCTGTTCGCCACTGACCAGCACGATTCACCGATACCAGCCGTTTCGCCTCACCACGTCATTCGCCTCACATCATTCGCACCGCTCAGCTCACCAGAGGGTTGAGCTTCAGAAAGGACCTCCGGCTATGAACACGTCATCACGGCGTCGCCCCCTGTGGATGCTGACCGCTCCCGCTGCTGCGCTCACCCTCGGACTGACGGCGTGTGGGGGTGGCTCCGACGACGTCGATACTGAAGACATCTCCGGAAGCATCACCTACTGGGCCTCCAACCAGGGGACGTCCATATCCAACGACGAGGAGATCCTGCAAGAGTCCATCGATCGATTCACCGAAGAGACCGGCGTGGAGGTGGATCTTGAGGTCATCCCGTGGAGCGATCTGCAGAACCGCATCCTGACCGCCATCTCCAGCGGTGACGGGCCGGACGTGCTCAATATCGGCAATACATGGGCGGTGTCCATGCAATCATCTGGTGCATTCATCCCGTGGGAGGGCGATGCTTTGGAGGCCGTAGGCGGCGAGGACCGGTTCATCGAATCGTCATGGGCCACCGGCGGCGCCGAGGGCGAAGCGCCCACGTCGATCCCGCTGTACGGGCTGAGTTACTCGATGTATTACAACACGGAGATCTTCGAAGAGAATGGCATCGATGAGCCTCCAGCGACCTGGGAGGAGTTCGTCGATGTCGCTGAGGAGCTGACTCAGGACACCGACGGTGACGGTTCCACCGACCAGTGGGGCTTCACGCTTGCAGGTTCCAGCATCACCAATAATGCCCACGCAGCGTTCATCCGCGGGCTCCAGCACGGCGGGGAGCTCTACACCGAGGACGGTGACCCCGATTTCGCCAATGACGAGGTCGTCGCGGGAGTCAACGAGTGGGTCCAGCTGATGGGGGAGAACGGAGTGACCTCGCCGTCCAACGCAGAGCTCGTCGAAGGCTCAGAAAGCGTGGCGGAAGTCGCGGACGGGAACGCGGCCATGGTCTTCGACCAGGCTCCCGGCAACACCTTCAAGTCGCGGGACTTTGAGAACTACGAAGCCGCTCCCATGCCGATGCTGGACGCAGATGCCACAGGGCTCGAAGGCACTCAGTCGCATGTGGCCGGCATCAACATCAGCGTCTTCGACAACTCCGATAACAAGGACGCCGCCGTCGCCTTCGTCTCCCACCTGACCAGCGATGACGAACAGATCTACCTCAACGAGAACTTCACCGCGCTCCCGGTAGTGACCGCGGCGTACGACGACGAGGCCTTCCAGACCGATGAGATCCAGCTGAAGCAGGAGATCCTGGAGAACCACGCCGAGCCAATGCCGCTCTACCCCTCCGAAGCCCAGATGGAAGCCGCCGTCGGCGCCGCCATCCAGGACCTCTTCGCGGATATCGCCCAGGGCAGCTCCGTCACCGAGGACGACGTCCGCCAGGCCCTCGAAGACGCTCAGAGCCAGATGTGACCTGGGGGTCAGGAACGAGGCATTCGGTCTGAGAGGTAGAGATGCTCAAAACAGCAGAGCGGCCCGACGCTGCCGCACGGCGTGACGAGAGCCAGCAGAATCGCCAGGCACAGAAGATCGTGCGGCAGACACGCAGCAAGCGAGAACGGCTCTTCCCGTACGCGCTCGTCGCTCCGGCAGGGGTGATGGAGCTCTTCATCCACATCATCCCGATGCTGCTGGGCGTATACATCGCGTTCCTCGGCCTGACGCAG
>DXGD01000377.1 GCA_019114115.1 Candidatus Nesterenkonia stercoripullorum | reverse complement strand
AGTCCTGAGGTGAGCAGTACGTGAGTGCGTGTGTGCGTTCCCCTGGGGCGACGGTGCTGGTTGCTTAGGCCGTAGCAGGCGAACCGCTGTGATCGTATGGCATCCACGCTGGTTCGCGGAGTGCCGGGCAGTGCTCAGGAGTCGGGTTGTTCGAGATGTCGATCATCCGGTCCAGAGCGTTGCGGGCAGCAGCGAGGTCGTCCATGGCGGCGGTGATGCGGCGGCGCTCGGATGCCATCAGCTCGAAGACTTCGGGGTCGGCTTCGCCGGCGTCGATGCTGGGCATCAGCTGCGCGATGGCGCGGCTCGGCAAGCCAGCGGTATACAGCTGCTGGATGAGCCGGACGCGCTCGACGGCAGACTCAGGGTAGGTGCGCTGTCCGCTGAGCGTGCGTTCAGAGGCGAGCAGGCCCTGTTCTTCGTAGTACCGCAGAGCTCTGGTGCTGACACCTGCCCGGCGGGCGACCTCGCCAATCTTCATGAGTGTCCTTGTGTGACGGCGGTTGAGGGGCATCGACTTGACCTTGACGTCAACGTCAACTTCTACAGTAGTCGAGGCCAGGCCGAAAGCGGTCCCGCTGAATTCGAGAAGACTTTCTGAGGAAGCAGGGAACCCATGCATATCACCGATCAGATCGCCCTGGTCACCGGGGCCAATCGCGGCATCGGACGACAGTTCGTGCTCGAGTTGCTGGAGCGCGGAGTGAGCAAGGTCTATGCGACGGCCCGCGACCTCGAGACGCTGGACGTCGACGACAGTCGAGTCGTGCCTCTGCAGCTCGATCTGCTGGATCAGGAATCCATCGCTGCCGCACCGGCGGCCGCTCCCGATGTGACACTGCTGGTCAACAATGCCGGCATCTCCACCGGGACGCCGCTTGTGACAGGTGATCTCGCGCAGGCGCGCCGCGAGATGGACACGCACTTCTGGGGGACCCTCAGTGTGATCCGCGCGTTCAGTCCCGTGCTGGCAGCGCATCAGGGTGGCGCCATCGTCAATGTGCTCTCGGCGCTGTCGTGGTTCGCGGCCCCGGGAACTGGTGCCTACTCTTCTGCTAAGGCTGCGGAGTGGAACATGACCAACAGCGTCCGTCTTGAGCTCGCTGATCAGGGCACCTTCGTCCAAGGAGTTGTGCTCGGTGCTGCCGACACGGATATCCTCGCGGACTACGACGGCCCGAGAATCGACCCCCGCGACGTCCCGCGCCGTTCCGTGGACGGACTGGTGGCAGGGTCGATCGAAGTGATCGTCGATGACTGGTCCGCCATGGTCAAGAACTCGCTCAGCGCGGACCCGGCTCCGTTCTACACTCAGCTCACTGAGCTGCTGGGAACTCCCTAGAGCGCTGCTCAGTGGCTGCTGTACTCTTGACGCGAGGACGCCTCATCATCGAGGTGCGTCAAGAGCTTCCTGCCGACGCGCGAAGGTGGCCCCTCGAGGTGCCGCACTGCAGATCGTGGCAGCGGCTGGGTCCCGGGGCGTCGGAGGGACTAGCGTCAAGGGAATGGTCGATGGCCTGGAGCACGCGAGAGCTGGCTGACCTCGCCGGCACCACGCTGAATACCGTGCGGCATTATCACCGGCTGGGTCTGCTGGACGAGCCCGAGCGCGAATCGAACGGGTACAAGCAATACACAGTCCACCACCTCGTGCGATTGCTGCGTATCCGCAGGCTCTCCGATGTGGGGGGTGCCGCTGTCCCAGGTCGGCGAGGTTGCTGGTGGGGCCGACGAGACAGCGGACGCTCTGCGGGAGGTCGATGCTGGCCTCCAGGCCCAGATCGAGCACCTGCAGAGCGCCCGGGCCGCCATCGCGGCAATCCTGCACGGGGATGCACCCATGGACTCCCCGCCGGGCTTCGAGATTGTGGCCTCACGGCTCTCCGAGACGGACAGTTCGCTCATGCATATCTCCGCTCAGCTGTTCACCGCAGATGCGCTGGCCGATGTGCGGCGAATAGCTGAAGCCGACGCCGCGGAAAACTCCGTGGGGGACATGATCAATGCCTTGGCCGAAGATGCCGACGAGGCATCCCGGGAGGATGCCGCGGCACGCCTTGCGCCAGAGCTGGCGGAGAATCTACGCGACTATCCCTGGATGGGCGACCCAGCGCAGCACATGTCGAAGAGTCCGCACATCACGCGAGAGACATTCGCCGAAGCGGTGCTCGAACTGTACAACTCCGCTCAGCTGGACGTGCTGCGGCGGGCTCATGAGATCGCGCAAGAACTGCTCGAGGATCACCCCCGCACCACAAGGCAAGTGACATAGATCACTCCGCTGCATCGTTGACTGTGTTCTGAGAACACACCTTCTACTGGGGGTATGCCTAGAGCTGCTCGCTTGAGGTGGGCTGTCCGGATGAGCCGTCTGTCCGGCGGAGTCGTCCACACGGGCTGATCTGGCCTGCCACCTCAAGCGCATCTCACGAAAGGAGCAACCTATGACAGGCGAGCCCGACGACCTCCCTCTGGCAGGCGACACCCCGCCGACCAGCAGCGGAAATCCCATCGACAGGCCCGCGTTGGCCGAAGACCTCCTGCTGCTGCTCTTCCAGCCCGCAAGCGGAGTCATCGCTGGCGAGAGCACGCTCTACTACCCTCTGGCCGGGGCGGTGATGGCGGATCTCGCCTTGGAGGAGCGGGTCACGACGTCCACCACCACAATGGGGTCCATAACCGTCCAGGCGGTAGAAGGACGGGAGCCGCTGGACGACATCCTCCATTCGGCATGGAAGTACGTTCTTGACAAGCCTCGTCGTGTTCCAGGGGTCCTCTCCTCAATCGGCCCCAAGCTCAGAGAGCCTCTCCTGGCGCGACTTATCGCGCGCGGCGATCTGCGTATCGAAAAACGCAAGAGGCTCGGAATGTTCACCTCAGAAGTCCACGTACAAGGAGGCACCGGACGCCGGGCGGCGCTGCTGGACAGTGTCCGGGCCGTTCTGGTCGATCAGAAAGAGCCTTCTGCCCGCACTGCCGCACTCGCGGCACTGCTCTGGGGCAGTGGCGCGCTGCCGCACTTCGACCCTCAGATCCCGTGGAGCTCTGCGGTGATCGCCCGGGCTCAGGAGCTCGAACAGGGAAATTGGGGCGCCGGCGCAGCGGCTCAGGCTGTCGCCCGGACGATGACGGCTGTCCTCGTCACCAACCCCACTATCGCGGCGAACGCCCTGCCCAAGAACTAGCCCCACAACCCCGCTGGGCGTCCGCAAGGCCGCACGCTCAGCGGGCAGATCTGAGGAGCACGATGACCCACACCAGCAATCAGCCCAGTGACGCCCCTCAGGCGCGGCCGACATCCATGATCAAGCGCAGCATCGCCCCTGATCTGGCCCGCGGATTCATGCTGCTGCTCATCGCCGTGGCCAACGCACCCGCCTTTCTCTGGGGCGTCGACGTCGGGGACATCGGCTACCACCCAGCAGAGGGGATCCTCGCTGACCGTGTCGCGCAAACGATCGCCATCGTCGCGATCGACGCCAGGGTATACCCCATGTTCGCCTTCCTGTTCGGCTACGGGATCATCCAGCTCTATCGCAGGCAGACCGATGCGGGGGTCCTCCCGCAGCGAGCACGTCAGCTTCTTCGCCGGCGGCACCTGTGGATGATCGCTTTCGGGCTCGTGCACGCTGTGCTGCTCTGGTACGGCGACGTCGTCGGGGCTTACGGACTCGCCGGGCTGCTGCTGGTATGGATCTTCCTGGACCGCAAGCCGACTACGGTCAAAGTGTGGGTCATCCTCCTGACGGCCCTGCTGGCGGTGGTCACCCTGGTCACGATGCTCTCGGCCACGTTCCTCTCAGGGGCTGCCCCGGAGGCGGACCCGATCCCGAACCCCAACGCCGAGCCCCAGCCCATCGCCGCAGCAATCCTGCGCACCGTGCTGTGGGCATCGTATCTGCCGGTCACGCTGGCTGGCCTTGTGGTGCCGATCTCCATCCTGATCGCCTTCCTCGTCGCTCAGCATCGTGCCCTGGAGCAGCCCGCCCAGCACGTCAGGCTCCTGCGATGGTCAGCAGCAGTGGGGATCACGATCGGCTGGGGCACCGGACTGATCCTGGCTCTGCAGAATCTCGACGTCTGGGGCCTGGGTCGTGAGGCCGACCTGATCTTCTCGCCCCTGCACAGCTTCGGCGGCCTCTTCGGCGGGCTGGGCTATGTCGCGCTCTTCGGGCTCATCGCCATGCGCCTGGAACGCACTCAGAACACGCGGCCCGACGGCGCGGCCCAGAAGGCGGCCGGTGCCCTTCAAGCTGTGGGCAAGCGATCGCTGAGCTTCTACCTGGCGCAATCGGTGTTCTTCGCCCCCTTGATGAGTGCCTGGGGGATAGGTCTCGGAGCGCACTTGAGCAGCTGGTCCATTGCCGTGGTGGCGGTCGGCATCTGGCTGATCACCGTCGCGCTCGCCGCCGTCCTAGAGAAGAGAAGGCGACGCGGGCCCGCGGAGTGGGCGCTGAGGCGCCTCATGTATGCGGCGTAGACCGGAGAATTCTGCTCCCGCCCCGGTGCAGCGCCAGATAGGGCGCGTGCGTGTGAGATTGAAATCGGAGAACGACTATGACTGCCCACGAGCACGCAGCTGCCACCGCTGACCGGTCCGAGCGACACGAGCACGCCACCGTGCCATGGACGCCGGTGACGGTATTCATCATCGTCTCGTTCGGGCTCGCGTGGCTCGTCACGTTGCCGCTGTACCTGCAGGATTCCCAAGAGTCCGGCTACGCCTCGCTATTCTCGATTCTTACGGTGGCGATGATGTTCACCCCGGCTCTGGGGACTCTCGTCGTGGTCTTTCTGCTGAGGACCCCCCGGGTCGGCCGGATGCGCTTTCTGGGTATCTGGCCGCTACGTCCCGCGAAGCGCGTCGTGTCGTTCACCGCGGCGATGCTTCTCTTGCCGGCACTGCTGGTCGCGGCGGGGCTGGCGATGGCAGCAGGCTTCGGCTGGCTGCACCTCGACCTGCAGAACTTCTCGGGGTATCAGCAGCTCATCGAGGGGCAGGGCGGTGAGCTGGGATCTGCGGCGTCCGCTATGCCGCCGGCCGAGGTGCTGGCCCTCATTCAGATCGTCTCCATCCCGCTCATCGGGCTGATCAACGTGCTGACGCTGGCGATCCTCGGTGAAGAGATCGCCTGGCGAGGGTGGCTGCTGCCCGCCCTGCGGCCGCTGGGCATCTGGCCCGCCCTGCTGCTCAGCGGCATGCTGTGGGGCCTGTGGCATGCCCCGATCATCCTGCTGGGCTATAACTTCGATCGCACCGACGTCTGGGGTGTGCTGCTCATGACCGTGGGCTGCGTCATCTGGGGCATCCTGTTCGGCTGGCTCCGCCTGCGAACCGGCTCCCTGTGGCCTGCCGTCGTCGCGCACGGCGTGTTCAACGCGGCAGGGTCGACGCTGCTGGTCACTCTTCCCGCGGCCGATCACAGCCCGAACATGGCGCTGGTCAATCCGCTGGGCGTCTCAGGGTGGATCGTAGCGGGACTCGTGGTGCTGGTCCTTCTCGTTGTCGGGCAGTTCGCGCGCGAGCCGGACCTCGCGGCGAAGCGCGCGAAGCCTGCTCAGGGGCAGTCCCCGGCGCAGGTCACGCCGAGCGGGGGAGAGTGAGTATCTCCGCTCCGCTGTCCGTGACGGCGAT
>DXGD01000376.1 GCA_019114115.1 Candidatus Nesterenkonia stercoripullorum | reverse complement strand
CGTCGGGCCGAAGCTCTTGCCCACGCCGTCGAAGACGACGCTGCGGCCGGACTCCGCGCCATGGTCATGGTGGTTCGGTGCCTGCGTCATCAGCGAAGCTCCTTCTGTGGTGTTGTCGTAGCGCCTGCTGGGGTGCCTGCGGTGACGGGTCCTGCGGTGGCCCCTGCCGAGGGGCCCGCAGCGGCGTCGTCGTCGGATGCCAGCTCGGGGGCGGTCCGCTTGGCCCGGCCCAGCGCGGAGAATCGTCCTGCCGAGAGCGTGGCCACCAGCAGGAGCACCCATGTGGTGAGGTTGAGCAGCACGGCGATCGCGATCGAGGCGCGGAAGTCGGTATTGGAGACCGTGAAGAGCCAGACCGGGATGGTCTCCCGGTTCAGCGTCGCCGCGATCGCGAACTCCCCGAGGCACACGGCGGTCGCGAAGAAGATCGCGAACAGCACCGGTCCGCGGATATTCGGCAGCACGACCCGCCAGACGGTTCCCCAGATGCCGGCGCCGAGTGAGGCCGAGCCCTCCACCATCGCCTTCAGCGGGATGACCCGCAGGCCGGCGTCGATGGACCGGAACGTGAACGGCAGGCACAGGACGACGTAGGTCCCCACCAGGATCAACGGAAGGTCCGGGTGCTGGACGAACTGACTGATCTGAGCTGCCGCACTGTCTCGGCCCTGCTGCGCGCCCCACCTCAGCAGCGCGACCACGCCGGCCGCCAACGCGATCGGCGGAACGACGAGCGGCAGCGTGCACAGGATCTCCAGCACGGGCCGCAGCCGCGGAGCCCAGAGGTGGATCGCGACGACCGCAGGCACCAGCGTCATGACCAGCACGACGATGGTGAATACCGCGATCAGCAGCGTCCTGCTGGCCGCAGAGGCCAGGCTCGCGTCGTCGGCGATGACCGAATAGGCCGAGAGGGAGAAGCTCCCGCCCGGGAACGTGGCGTAGTAGATGCTGCACAGCACCGGCACCGCGACATACACCGCGACGGCGACGATCGGCAGCCACCGGGAATGCCTTATCACTGCAGCCATCGGGCGCTCCTCTTCTGCAGCCGGTTGAACAGAAACAGCACGACGACGGCGATGACCACCATGCTGACCCCGAGCGCCATCGCAGCGGACTGCCCGCCGGCGCCCAGACTCGAGCCCAGCAGCGAGGCGATGGACAGGGGCACCAGCGGGAACCCGCCCGTGCCGATGAGCACTGCCGCCGAGGCATAGGTGGCGAAGGCCGCGCCGAAGAGCAGGATCCATCCGCCCAGCAGGGCCGGCATCGCGATCGGGATGCCCACACGGCGCCAGAACGTGGTGCGCGAGCCGCCCAGGGCCGTGTTCGCCTCCATCCACTCCTTGCGCAGGCCGACGAACGTCGGCAGGGTCACCATCACCATCGTGGGAATGAGGAAGTACTGGTACATGACCACGAGCCCTTGCCACGAGTACAGCGAGAAGCCGATGGCGTCCAGGCCCAGCATGCCGTACACGAGGCCGGTATTCCCCAGCGTGACGATGAAGGAGAACGCCAGCGGCGCCCCGCCATCATTGGCCAGCACGGAGGAGAACACTGCGACGACGGAATCCAGCCGCTTGCTCCGGATCTGCGCGATGCAGAAGGCGGTGAGCGCACCGATGAGCGCGGCGGTCAACGAGCCGACCACGGAGACGAGCACCGAATTGCGCACGGCCCGCACGTGCGAGTCCAGGCCGAGGAAATGGTCCAGGCCGAGGGCGGTGCCGCCGTCGTCGGCCTCCACCGTGAAGGCGATGATCGCCATACCTGCCAGCGGAGCCACGAAGAAGACACCGACGACGAGCGTCAGCGGCGCGAGCGCGACGACGGCCGGCGAGCGCAGCGCAGCGGCGGCTCCGCGCAATCGCTTGCGCAGCGGAGGAGCGGAGCCTGACCTGTCAGGTGAGCCGGGGGCCGGCGCACCGCCTGGCGCGACGGAGGGCGGGTGGCCCGCTGGCGGAGCCGGAGTGACAGTGTGACTCACTGAATCGCCTCGGTCCACTGCGCTTCGAGGACCTCCTGGTTCGCCTCGCGCTGCTCCACAGTAGGCTGCGGCGCGGTGACGCCGTCCTCGGTGGGAAGCGCGTCGACGGCGTCCTGATCAGCTGTTCCGGCCTCTTCCATGGCGTCGAAGCGAATCGGCGTCACATAGCCCTCCATGAGCAGGTTCTGGCCTTCATCAGAGAACAGGAACTCGAAGAACAGGCGGGCCACGGCCGGGTGCGGGGCGTCCTCATTGATCGAGGCGGCATAGAACGAGGAGACCTGGCCGTCTTCGGGGCTGTTGATCTCCAGCTCGACGCCGGAATCCTCTTCCAGGTCGTCGGCGATCGGCTGGAGCAGATAGTCCCAGTTGATGACGATCGGCGTCTCGCCGGTCTCGATCGTGCCGGCGTTGCCCTCCACCGGGATGAAATTGCCGGCGCTGCTCAGCTCGTTGAAGAACTCGATGCCCGGCTCGATGTCGTCGAAGCTCCCGCCGTTGGCCACTGCGGCGGCGTGCACCGCCATGCTTCCGGATTCCCCGGTGGTGGGGTCGCCGGGCAGCGCGACCTGGCCCGAGTACTGCTCGTCGAGCAGGTCGGAGAAGTTCTCCGGGCAGTCGTCGACGCGGGAGGTATCGCAGCCGATCGCCATCGTGCCGCCGAGGTGGTTGATCCAGGTGCCGTCGGCGGAACGGAACTCCTCGGGGATGTCGTCGATGACCTCGGGAGTGTATTCAGCCAGCAGCCCATCCTCTTCGGCCTCCATGGCGAAGCCCAGGCCGGTGTCGAGGTAGTCGAGCGAGTCGTTCTGGCCCTCACGGTTGACCACGGCGTTGATCAGGTCCTGACTGGAGCCGGTGGACTGATCGTTGTTGATCTCGATGTCGTACTCCTCGGAGAAGGCCTCGAGCAGTCCGCCGTAGTTCGCCCAGTCGTCGTAGAGCCCCATCGCGTTGAACGTTCCCTCGGCCTGGGCGTCTTCGATGAGCTGGTCCATGCCGCCGCCGTCGTCGACAGTGGAGGCCTCCCGCCACGTCGAGGAGGCATCCGACCCGCCGCCTCCCCCGCAGGCCGTGAGGCCCAAAGTGACAACAGCAGCGGCACTGAGAAGCGTGTGAGTACGAGTGCTCATAAGTGTTCTATCTTTCGTGGCTGAGTACATGAACAGGTGTTTCGTGATGAAAGGGTCAAGCCGGGCAGTGAGCCGGAGGCCGTTCAGGACCCCCTGACGCCACCGGTGCTACTATCCTCACTAGTGAACTCCTGGTAGTCAAGCGAAAGTTCACTAGTGAAAGCAACTCAACGATGACGATTGAACGAACACAGCGTGAATCCCGGCCTCCCGTGCGGACCGTAGAATGGCCCTCATGCCGTGACGCCGCAATGGATCAGGAAGGTGCCGATTGGACACTTTTGCGTTCTCGCACATTGCCCAAGCGCTGCGGGCCGACATCAGCTCGGGCGCGTACCCCATCGGCTCATCCCTCCCCTCGGAGCGTGAACTCAGCGCACGCTTCGCCGTCTCCCCCGGCACAGTGCGCGTCGCGCTGAAGGAGCTCGTGGCAGAAGGCTCCGTCGACGGCACGCGGGGACGTCCGAAGACCGTCATCCGAGTGCCACGCAGGCAGTCCTCCTTCGAAGAGTTCCGCAGCTTCGCCCAGTGGGCCTGGCACCAGGGGCTGGCCCCCGGAGGCACTGTGCGGGAAGCGAACTGGCTCATCGCCTCGCGGATCGACGAGGAGATTCTGCGCGTACAGCCGGGCCACCGGGTGTACAGCGTGGTCAGACTGCGCACACTCGACGGTGCCAAGGTCATGGTGGAGCATACCCATTACCCGGGCTGGCTCGGTGAAATCGTCGAACGGATCCCCCCGGACGAACCGTCAGTCACCGCAGTTCTGGCAGCGGAGCACCAGGTGAACTTCAGCCATGCCGAGCATGTCTTCGGCGCGGAGAACGCGCGCGCCCGGCATGCGACTGCGCTCGGCGTCTCCCGCGGCACTGCCCTTCTCGTCCACCGGCGCATCACCAGGGACCCCTCCGGCCGGCCGCTGGAATGGTCCACGGATCGATACATCTCGGGCAAGATCATGGTCGCGGCGGGCAATTCCTGGCATTCCAACCCGCTGCAGTGGACAGTGCCCGGCACAGAGCCCTGGGACAGCTGACATTGCCCGCACCTGCCCCCTTGACATAAACTCTTCAGGATTACCATCCCGAGCGGCCGAGAGATCTGGCTCGACGACGCCGCAGCAACCGCCCCGCACCGGAGCTTCACCGCCCCGACTGTGAGGGAACAGGTGCTACCGCCAGGATCGATGGGAGTGTTCTTGTCTTGACCTCACCTGCCACTGCTGAGCCCGTCAGCACTGAGCCCGTCAGCACGACGTCGCGACACAGCCTGACCGTGGACATCCACGGGATGGGCCGCGCGTTCTCAGGCCGCACCGTCCTGCGCGATGTGGACCTGAGCATGAGTCCCGGCGAAGTGGTCGCCATCCTCGGCGCCTCCGGCTGCGGCAAATCGACGCTGCTGCGCGCCGTCGGCGGCTTGGACACCGGGTACAGCGGGAAGATCCTGATCGGCGGGACTCCAGCCCAAGCCTATGACGAACGCACCGCGGTCGGGTTCCAAGAGCCCCGGCTGCTGCCCTGGCGTTCAGTGCGCAAGAACATCGCCCTGGGCCTGCCTCGTTCGCTGCCAGCCGCTGCGGGCGCAGACCGCATCGACGAGCTCCTCGAACTCGTCGGACTCACCGAACGGGCCAGCCTGCGGCCGCGCGAGATCTCCGGCGGCATGGCCCAGCGGACAGCCCTGGCGCGGGCACTTGCGCGGCGCCCCGGCGTGCTGCTGCTCGACGAGCCCTTCGGCGCCCTCGACGCGCTGACCCGCCTGAAGATGCAGGACCTCCTGCTCGATGTCCACGCCCAGACCGGCACCACAGTCCTGCTGGTCACCCACGACGTCGACGAGGCTCTGCAACTGGCAGACCGCATCCTGCTGCTCGGTCCCGACGACGCCGGACCCGGCGCGACCACGGCTCGCCTGCTTGAGGTCCCGGGGGAGCGTCCGCGCGACCGGGCCTCCGCCGAGCTCGCCGCCCTGCGCGGGGACCTGTTCTCAGGCCTCGGCGTCGACTCCCACACGCACTGATTCACGGATGGGTGCGCACTGATGCGTCCCACCGAAGACTTCACCACCTCCACAACCCCTGCACCACCCCCTCGCCCAGAAAGGCCAGCCGCCCCATGTCTCGCTCCTCAGCTCGCACCCCTTCCGCGACCGGTTCCCCTGCATTGCGCCAGAACGGCACTGCGCGCCACGGCAACCCGCGGAATGGCATCACGCGCGGCGGCATCCGCTCCCGCGCCGGGATGGCCGGTGCCGGGACCGCGGCAACTCTGGCGCTGCTGCTCAGCGGCTGCGTCTCCGGCGAAGGGTCTTCCGAGGGGGATGGCGACCTCGACACCCTGAACATCGACTTCGCCACCTACAACCCGCTCAGCCTCATCATCCGGGACCAGGGCTGGCTGGAGGACGAACTCGAGGAGTTCGACACGGACGTCAACTGGATCCAGTCCGCCGGCTCCAACAAGGCCAATGAGAACCTCCGCTCAGAAGCGATAGACGTCGGCTCCACTGCCGGGTCCGCCGCGCTGCTCGCGCGCGCCAACGGTGCCCCGATCGAGACCATCCTGGTCGCTGACCAGCCCGAATGGACTGCTCTGGTCACCAATGAAGGCTCGGACATCGACACCGTGGAGCAGCTCGAAGGAGCCAGCGTCGCCGCCACCCGCGGAACCGACCCCTACTTCTTCCTGATCCAGGCGCTCGACGCCGCCGGCATCGAGACCTCCGATGTGGAGGTGCAGAACCTCCAGCACGCCGACGGCTGGCGTGCCCTGGAGAACGGCGACGTCGACGCCTGGTCCGGGCTGGACCCGATCATGGCCGGCGCGGAGAACGACGGCGCAGAGCTGTTCTTCCGCGATCTCGACCTCATCACCTACAGCTTCGTCAACGCCACCGAGGACTTCACCGACAACCACCCCGAGGTCGCGCAGAAAGTCGTCGACGTCTACGAGCAGGCACGGCAATGGGCCGAGGACAATCCGGAGGAGACTGCCGAGATCCTCGCCGAGGAAGCCGGGCTCGAGCTCGACGTCGCCGAGCGCGTCATCCAGGAGCGCTCGAACTTCGACGTCGACCCCGTCCCAGGTGAGGACCAGCGCGCTGTGCTGGAGAACGTCGGTCCGCTGCTGGTCGACACCGGTGACGTCGCCGACCAGGACGACGTCGACACCGCCCTGGATGAACTGTTCAATCCCGAATTCGCTGAGGACGCCGAAGCGACCTCGGCCGAGGAGGACCAGTGAGCTCGGTCAACACATCATCATCCACATCATCCACCCGCGAGCAGTCCCCGGCGGAGCCCGCTGACGCTGCGCTCCCCGCAGAGCCGACAGCGCCCGCGGACACGGCGCCGCCTGCCGCGGAAACCCAGCCTGACCAGGCAGTGCAGCCAGCTGGGCCGACACCCGATGCTGCAGAGCCCAGGAGGGCGGGCTCGAAGGACGACGGCACTGCCCCGGCGGCTGCCGAAGAGGACCAGCTCCGTTCTGCCCGCTCTCCACGCCGCTCTCGCGTGCCGGGCAGCGCCATCGCCGTCGGCGCGATCGTGCCCGTGCTGCTGCTGGTGCTGTGGTGGCTGGTCACTGATGTCCTCGGCCTCTTCACCTCAGTGCAGCTGCCGGCACCGCAAGCAGTCCTGTCCGCCGGCGTGGACCTGGCAGCTGACGGTCAGCTCTATCAGCACATCGCGATCTCCGTGCAGCGTGTCCTGCTCGGCTTCGGAATAGGCGCCATCCTGGGCCTCGCCCTCGGCGCGCTGCTGGGCCTGTCGCGGATCGCAGATCGACTGCTGCTTCCCACTGTCGGCGCGCTGCGCGCAGTGCCTTCACTGGCCTGGGTGCCGCTGCTCATCATGTGGATGAGCATCTACGAGGACTCGAAGGTCACGCTCATTGCGATCGGCGCGTTCTTCCCGGTCTTCACCTCAGTGCACGCAGCTCTGCGGCATGTGGACCCCCAGCTGGTCGAGGCCGGGCGGTCCTTCGGATTCCACGGGTTCCGGCTCTTCCGCACCGTGCAGCTGCCAGCTGTGGTGCCCAGCGTCTTCTCCGGCCTCCGGCTGGGGCTGGCTCAGGCGTGGCTGTTCCTCGTTGCCGCGGAGCTCATCGCGTCCTCGATGGGCCTCGGGTTCCTGCTCACGGACTCGCAGGACAACGGCCGCACTGACCGTCTGCTGCTGGCGATCCTGCTGCTGGCCATCGCGGGCAAGCTCACCGATGCCCTGCTCGGCGTCCTCGAGCGCCGTGCCCTGACCCGCTGGGCGTGAGCTGCTGCGCATGGGCTGCGGGGCGTGGGCTGCGGGGCGTGGGGCTGGCGATCAGCGCATCCAGGTCGCCTGATCGCCCTGCCGTGGAGCCGCCAGCGTCCCATGGAAGAACGCCATGCCACATAGGACCCCGCCATAGGGGGCCGCCGGCGCTTTGCGTCGTTTCATGACACGCCACGTTGTCAAGACGTCCCCGAACACCGTACGCTGAAACACGACGAACCATCCTGAGCGGCCGAGAGATCTGGCTCGACGACGCCGCAGCAACCGCCCCCTTACCACCGGGACAACCTCCTGGGACGGTGACTGGGAAAGGTGCTACCGCCAGGACCGATGGGAGTTTTACACGCATGACTGTGCCTGCTCACCGCACCCGGGATCGCCCTGCCCTGACCCGGGACGCCGATGTGCACGCCTGGGAGGATCCCCGCACCGAGCAGGAGCGGCTG
>DXGD01000375.1 GCA_019114115.1 Candidatus Nesterenkonia stercoripullorum | reverse complement strand
GACCATCGCCCGCATCGACGATCGCCCGATCATTGGCTTGCACACCTCGCTCCCGCTCTATCGCGATCTGACGTGGGGCGACAAAGGAACAGATGTGGAAGCGCTGCAGAAGGAGCTGGTCCGTCTGGGGCACCTCGACGTGAGCTTTGTCGACGGATGGTACGGATGGACCACGTCGCACGCCGTCCAGCGGCTCCGTGTAGCCAACGGAGCGCCCGAAGGCGGCAAGAAGACCAGACGGTCAGAGTTCGTGTGGCTGCCTGCAGGCGACGTCACCGGCTTGGCATGCGAGCTGAATGTCGGAGACGAGGTGGCAGAGGGGACAGCGTTCGCGACCGCGGAGGGGGCCATCGAGCGCGTGGAAGTAGCGTCCATGCCGGAGTCTCTGACCCCAGGGGCGAGGACCCTCACAGTGAACGGCGTCACCGGACCGGCGTCCGAGTCCGGCATCGTGGACGACGCCACGTTCCTGGCACGCATCCTGGATGACGAGGAGCTGGTCGCCGGGCTCCGTGAAGATCCTGAGGCCACTGTCCCGGGCGATCTCGCCCTGGCCGACACGATCGACTCCTACACGGTCCCGGTCGGTGCCATCATCGACGACGGCGACGAACGATGCGTCCAGGTCGGCGCAGTTGCCAGGCCGGTCGACGTGCTGGGGTCAGCATTGGGATCCACCGTGATCGTGTTTCCCGACGCCGATACTCCACTCCCTGACACTGTTGCCATCGGCCCAGCGCTGACGGAGACCAGCTGTGGTGAATAGGTCGCGAGCCACAATCATCGCGCGGAAGCAGGCCTCCCTCCGCGCGGAGAGTCTGAGTCATGGGTTCAAAGACGCGCCTCTGCTCTTCCGGGATCTGAGTTTCGTGGTGGAACCCGGCGAGATCCTCGGGATATGCGGGCCGTCTGGCAGTGGGAAATCGACACTGCTCTCGATCTTCGCCGGCTGGGAAAAGCCACGTCACGGCACGACGACCAAGGAGAACATTGACACAGTCAACTGGGTCTTCCAGAACCCCCATGGGGTTGCGCGCCGGAAGGCACGTGATCACGTCGTCTTTCCGCTTCTGGCGGCTGGCCAGGACCGGCTGACCGCGGTTGAGGACGCGATGCCCGTTCTTGAGAGTTTCGGTCTAACAGACATCGCTGACCGAGACTTTCGTGAGCTCTCCGGCGGTGAAGCTCAACGATTGATGCTGGCACGCGCGGTCGCGACGGCTCCCGACCTTCTCCTCGTCGACGAGCCCACCGCTCAGCTTGATGTGCAGACCTCCGCCACGGTGAACGAGACACTTGGTGCCGTCGCTCAGAACGGAGCGATCGTGCTCATTGCCACGCACGATCCAGGCACCCGTGCCGCCTGTACCCGTGTCATTGACCTGGCCGATGTCACACCCCACCAGAGCGAGCGGACGGCATGAAGGCCACCAGCATCCTCTCAGAAGTGTGGCGCAACGTCGTCTCGGGCACCGCGCGGGTGCCATTGTTCGCCGCCCTCATCGGGGTGATCGCAGGTCTGGGCGCTGCCGCCGAGATCGCCACGGTTCACGGTCTCCATTCGGATGCCAGAGCATACATCGACGGCGGAGGCGCGACCCAGTACATCGTGGCTGAAGGCAGCATCGGCACGCCCTCCTGCGAGGCACTCACGACGTATCAGAACGTTGAGGCTGCAGGAGCCTTACGCCCAACCGCGGAGGTGAAGATCGACGCCCTTCCCGGGACAACGTTCGAGGCTTACGAGGTCACATCAGGCTTCGGAGCGCTACTGGGAATCGACAGCCATCGCGACGGCGTGTGGATCTCACAGGATCTCGCCGAAAGTCTCGGCCTCCACGAAGGGTCCACAGTGCCTTCCGAGGATCGACAGCTCCGCGTAGCGGGAGTATTCGAGTACCCGAATGATGGGAGAGACACTCGTCTGTCACATGCGATTCTGGTGCCTGTGCCTGTCGGCGCGGAAGCTTTCGACGAATGCTGGATGCGTTCGTGGCCGCAGAGCCCGGACGGTGAAGGGATACTGCGATCCGCTCTTGCCTCTGCCGAGGGAAGCGAGGTTGCGATCTCCCAGCTCAACAAGAGTCTCGCCGCACAGTTCGACGGACCTGTCTCATTCGTGGAACGCCTGACCCGGTGGGTTCCGCTCGTCACCGTCAGCGGAGGGTTCCTAGCCGGGCTGGCATGGACACGCAGGCGGAAACTCGAATACGCGTCCGCTCTGCACGCTGGACAAAGCAGGGCAGCGCTGACGGCTGGGGCCGTCCTGGAGACCCTAGTGTGGGCCCTGCTGGGGACGATGCTCGCCGGGGTCGCGGCGTGGTCGACGGCTCTCGCCCTCATGCCCGAAGAGATCGACTGGGCCCCCACACTGCTGATCCCACCGCTACTCTCCGCAGCGACAGGACCCGTCATCGGCGCATTGTGCGGAGCCTTCTTGGTGCGAGAGTCGGACCTCTTCCGGTACTTCAAAGACCGCTGACTCACCGGAGAGGATACTTGTGCGAGGTCGCCACATCACTCCGCCATTGCCCGCCGCGCATGCGCGCTTCGACGACGAGGTCGGTTCGCACCCGCGAGGCACCCTTCCACATCTCGTGCGCGAGGAACGTGTACAGCTGGGCATGTGAGGCGACCGTGACGTCGGCGAGCAGCTCGCTGTTAAAGTTAACACGATCTGCAGACGATGTTAACTTTAACAGGACTCCCATCTCTTGTTAAAGTTAACGGCATGAGGAAGCCCATCGACTCCCCCTTCAGTCCCGGCTCCGACACTGTCCCGCAGGTCTGGGCTGGACGCGCTGACCAGCTCAGCGACTGGCGCGACCAACTGCGTCCACGCCGTATGGCAGGCATCCACGAACGAGGACGGACCATCCTGGGTGAAGCCGGACTGGGAAAATCCTCGCTGGTGCGTCGCATCGCTCACCAGGCTGCCGCGTCTGGTGACTGGGCCACCCCTCAACTGAGGATTCCCTCTGGCACGGATCCCCTCAAGCGTGTCGCGACTGCGCTGCTGGATCTCGCAGAGAAGGCTGGCCTCGCCAGTTCGCGCGAGAAGAGGATCAGAGCGTTGCTTCACCGTGTAGAAACCGTCGCAGCAGCTGGAGTATCGCTGACTCTGCGTCAGCAGCCCGGCCCGGAACCCTACACCGCGCTGACCGACCTGTTGATCGAGATCGGCCGAGCGGCCCTGAAGCACGGCGATGCCATGGTGATGATCCACATTGACGAGGTGCAGAACATCAGCGATGAGGACGTCCTCTCGCAGCTGCTCACCGCACTCGGCGATGCACTCACTCATGAAGAACCCGTCACCGCTCCCGGAAGACAGCGGCTCGAGCTCGCGCTGCCAGTGGCCGTCTACCTGACCGGCTTGCCGGAGTTCACAGAGATGGCCGGCTCCCGCAAAGGCGCGACGTTCGCTCGACGCTTCAAGACCACCATCTTAGAACCCGTCGCGGACGATGATTTCCTCGCTGCCCTGCAGCCCTTCGTCACCGAAGGATGGGAGATCGCCGGCGGCGCCACCGGGTCAGAGCGGGTCTACATGGAGCCAGCGGCACAGCAGAAGCTCGTCGACCTGGCCTGCGGGGAGCCCTTCCTCTTCCAGCTGGCCGGCGAACGCGCTTGGTACGCCGACACCAGCAACGTCATCACCGCTGCGGATGTCACGATCGGCTGGCGCCACGCCCTTGATGAGGCAGAACGCCATGTCCAGCGGATTCTGGATCGCCTGCCTCTGCGTGAACGCCAGTTCCTCGAAGCCATGGCGGCCCTCCCCCCTGAGAATCGCTCGCTGACCTCAATCGCCCAACAGATGGGTTACGACCAGGCCCAACAAGCTGGCCCTTACTCCCAGCGCTTGGATCGGCAGCGCGGCATCCTCGCGCGGGATTCCAAGCCTTACCGGTTCCGCCATAGGGCCGTCGGAGCGTATCTGACTACGGACTGGCCAGACGTGAGCTGAAAATGTAGGGGGCCGACGCGCCCGGCGTCGCCCCCCCCCTACGCCACTGCCA
>DXGD01000374.1 GCA_019114115.1 Candidatus Nesterenkonia stercoripullorum | reverse complement strand
CGCAGAGCTCGCGGCCCGCAAAGTGCAGCGCGCCAAGGCACAGTAGAGGGCCCTGGGCTCGGCAGCTCAGCAGTCATCGGATGAGCTTGGACGAGGGCATTCCCCAGTGCGCCCCAGCTCTGGATAGGATCGAGGGAAAGACGCCCTGACCAGGAGAAACACATATGGACGCCACTGTTCCCGTGCTCATCATCGAGGACGACGACGATATCCGCCGCCTCCTCGAGCTGGCCCTCCCGCGGACGACGATGACGATCTCCTCCGTCGGCACCGGCTCGGAAGGGGTCGAGGCATGCCGCGCGGAGGACCCTGCGCTGGTCACAGTCGACATCGGGCTGCCGGACATCGACGGGATCGAAGTGGTCCAGCAGCTGCGCGAGTTCTACCACGGCACGATCGTGGTCATCAGCGCCCGCTCAGCGGAGCGCGATCGCGCCACCGCCATGGCGGCTGGAGCCGATGCGTTCCTGACCAAGCCCTTCCGCCCCCGGGAGCTGCGCAGCGCCATCACCGAACTTCTGGAAAGCTCAGGACACCGCAGTGACGTACCGGGCGCGGATCTCCTCGACGGTCAGTGAGCCGATCTCAGCCAAGCCGGAGAGCATCCCCCGCGCCGCACGATAGTCCGCCTGCTCGACCGCATCGGTGACCCGCTGCGCCGCCTCGGCCAGCCTGGCAGCGCCGAGCATCTGCGAGGCCACGCGAAGGCTGGCCACGGCGTCACGTGAGGCGACGTCGCTCTCCGCGGCGAGCGCTTCGCGCACATTGGCCAGTCGCTTCGGCCAGACGATGGCGAAGGTCATGACCAGCTCGCGCGTGTACTCGTCGTGGCCTTCGAGGTCACCGGAGAGCTCGGCAAGTGCGTCGTCATCGAGGAGCGGAAGCGAGACCAGCTGCTCGATCCAGGTGACTTGGCCCAGCGCCATGAGATCGTCAGCGTTGCGCCGGGTCTTCGCCCAGGCGTTGCGCCCGGTGAGCATCCGCGCGATGGCGCGCGGGTAATAGAAGTACGTCATGTACACGTAGAACAGGTACCCCAGGCCGAAGACGATCCCGCTGAGCCTGCGGACCGGCTCCCCCGCGAAGGACCGGTACAGCACGCCCCACAGCGCATAGGGCAGGACGACGAAGATGAGCGCGGCAAGCAGGATCCACATCGTCGAGGCGCTCTCCCAGACTGAGCCCTGCCCTTCTCGAATGGCCAGGACGAGCAGGGCCGACCCGAGGACGAGGTTCACCATCAGCAGCCAGGGCTGGACCATGAAGTAGTGGATCTCGAGGAACCCCGCTATCGTCAGCGCCCTGCTCTTGCGCAGCACCGGCAGATTCGAGGCGCACTCCAGATTGCCCTGCCCCCAGCGGGTGCGCTGGGTCAGCAATCTCCGGAAGAACGGCAGCGCCTCCTGCGAGACGTGGGCGTCGCGGATGTAGTGGTTCCGGTACCCCAGCGAGAGGATGTTCAGGCCCAGCTCGTAGTCCTCGCTGAGCTTCTTGCCCCAGGGCTGCCCGTATTCGCGCGCCAGATGGTCCAGCACGGAGAGCCGGACGAACTGGCCGTTGCCGCCCATGCCCACTGTCCCGGTCTGCACGCGAAGCAGCTGCATCGCGGAGTTGGACGTGCGGAATTCGATGTCCTGCATGCGCACCAGGAAACGCCCGAGCAGATTGCGGGCCACGCCGGCGAATGGACGCGGGTGCCTGTCCCCGCGGTTCTTCATCCAGACTTCGAGCTGGGCGGCGCCGACGGCGTCGTCGCCGAAGGAATGCGGGCCGGCGAGCAAGTCCAGGGCGTTGTCGGAGAGGTAGCCGTCGGCGTCGAGCACTCCGATGATGTGGCTCGAACGGTGCCCCTGCTGATCCCCGATGAAGTCGCTGACGACGGCGTAGGCGGCATTGAGGGCATCGCCTTTGCCTGTGCGGGCCTCGGGGCGCCTTCGGCTGACCAGGTGCACCCGGGAGTCGAAATCCTGCAGCCTGGTGACGATGTCCGCGGTCGTGTCCTCTGAGGCGTCGTCGATGACCCACACATGCGCGTGGGGAAACGAGGCGCGTGCGGCGGAGACCGTCTCCGCGACCACGCTTTCCTCGTCCCTGCAGGGGATCAGGAAGTGCCAGGTGAAATCGGCTTCGCGGCCCGCTGCGGAAGGGCGGGACCGAAGATAGGTGATGAGCAAGAGGCTGATATAGGTCAGCGCGAGCGCGGCGATGAGCGAGATGAGAATGAGCGCGGCCGTGCGCAGCGGGTGCTGGCCCACCTCGCCGAACGTTCCGGAGAAGACGAAGACGAACGCGGCTGCCATGCCGTATGCGGCACAGAATGCTGCGGCCAGCACAGTCACCCAGCGGGTCTGCATGTGGTCGTGGCCGTGGGGGCTCGGTCCCGGTCGCCCTGCGGGGTACGCTGATGATGCCGTGGTCATGCTGCTGCTGTTTCTCCTTCTGGGCGATCCTCAGCCCGTTTCGCGGGAAACGACACGGTGAATGTCGAACCCTCTCCCGGTGCGCTCTGAAGCGCGATCTGTCCTCGGTGCGCCTCCACGATCGAGCTCGTCAGAGCCAGGCCCAGGCCAGCTCCGGAGCTTGTTGAGGAGGAGGCCGCGCTGCCACGGAAGAACGGCGTGAACAGCTGCGCCTGCTCCTGCTCGTCCATACCGGGGCCATTGTCCTGCACGCTGAACCCCACTGACTCCGCAGCGGGGAAGGCTCTGACGGTGATCCGGCCGCCGTCCTGGGTGTACTTCACCGCGTTGGTGATGATGTTGTCCACGACCTGCTCCACCCGACGCGGGTCGAGCTCAGCCACCAGCGGCACGTCAACGGTGAAGCCGATCTCCGTGCCCTTGTCCTTCGCTGCCGAGCGCGCGGACTCCACGCACCGGCCGACGAGCCGGCCCAGATCGACCTCCGCGATGTCCAGCACGAGCTTTCCGCTGCGTGCCTGCTGCTGCAGAAGGAGGTCCTCGACCCGGGCATGCAGGCTCTCGGCATTGCGCTCGACGATCTCAAGGCTCGGGCGCAGCAGGTCGGCGGTCTCCCGCGGCAGCCCATCGAGCTCTTCCAGGCACAGGTCCGTATAGCCAAGAATGGACGTCAACGGGGTGCGCAGCTCGTGGGAGACGGTCGCGATCACTTCCTCCCGAGCCTGGGTCGCCCGGTGTTCCTCGGTGACATCGGTGAAGATGAGGATCCTGGACTCGACGTCGCCCTCGACGCCGGTGATGATGCGGGAGCTGATGGAGATGATCCGGCTGTCCCGGCCGGGCTCGCCGATCACGCTGACCATGGAGTCGAAGGTCTCCCCGCGGATCACCCTGCGCGCCGGGCGGTCCTCGACCGGTATCGGCGTCCCATCCAGGGTGAAGATGAGATGGCCTGCCTCTGTCGGGTCTGCGTTCTGCGGGGGTGAGGCGATCCGGTGCAGGACC
>DXGD01000373.1 GCA_019114115.1 Candidatus Nesterenkonia stercoripullorum | reverse complement strand
CAGCCGCTCGGGGGCAAACAGCTCGCCCCACAGGGAGGTCCCCGTCCCCATTTCGATCTCCCAGCGCGCCTGGGTGACCGCGAAGAAACCGCCCAAGAGGACAGCCCCGAAGAGCGCAACTGCGAGGTAGCTGCGTGAGACTCGACGAGCGCCGAACTTCGAGGTCGCGTACACCGCCATCGGCACACTCACGATGGAGAGCCCTGGACCGGTCAGAGTGATGACCTGGCACAGCGCGCCGAAGGCGATGATGCCCGCACACATCCCGGGCCTGATCCGGCGCAGTGCCAGAGGCAGGACGGTGAGCAGGACGAGCAGCGCGCGGGGCAGGAATCCTTCCAGATCCGTCCTGGGAGGCATATCCACTGTGGTGGTGTTGATCCAGGTGTAGTAGAGATCGAGGAGGACAAGCGGCACGGCGATGCAGAACGTGTCGATGAGCACCGGACGGCTCTCGACGACGCGATAGATCGCCACATGCCATGGCACCCCGGATGCTCGCAGTGCCCTCAATCCGGGAGGTCGCTCACCGGCGTCAGCCCGTGCCATCGGTCTCCCGGTCACGGCGGAGCTGCCGGCGCTTCAGCACTTCCCAGCCCAAATAGGCCGCGGGTCCGAAAAGCGGGAGCAGGAACACGATGATCGCCCAGATCAGGCCACGCTGCGGAGGAAGCTCGCGATCCCGCACCAGGACGATGAGCGCGGCGATGAGCAGCCCTATCGAGACCACGGCGAGCGCCCAGAGCCAGGGGGACTGAGGATCAGCGGCTAGTGTCGTCAAGGTCGTGGTCACCACGCCGGCCATTCTATGTGAGGGCCGCGGCGGCCCGCCTCATTCTGTGGGACCAGTTCCAGCTCAGCGCTGCGGCCAGACGCCGCGACTGCGCATCACCTCGGCCAGGACCGTGGCCGAATCGGTCATGAGGCCATCGACGCCGAGATCGAGCAGGTGGTGCATGTCCCTGGCGTCGTTGACCAGCCAGACGTGGACCTGAAGCCCGGCACGGTGACATCGGCGGATGAAGCCGGGGGTGACGATCCGGATCCCAGCGTGCTGCACCGGGACCTGGAGACAGGCGACGTCGCGGAGCACCCGGCCCACCGGTCGGGTCAGGCCGATGCGCCCGAGCAGCACGAGCGCGGCCGTGGCGGACTGCCCGGTGGAGATGGCGACCGGGCGGTCCAGCTGCCGCTGCACCTTTCGCAGCCGGGAATGCTCGAAGCTGGCGGCCAGAACGCGCTCATGGGCCTGATAGCGGTTCACCAGACGGGCGAATTCGGGGACCGCGGCGGCGTCTTTGAGGTCGATGTTGAGGCGGACATCGTCCCATTCCCGCAGCAGGTCCTCGAAACGCAGCAGCCCTTCCTCATACCCGGCGTCGCATCCCACGCGAAGCTGGGAGAGCTCCTCCCAGGTGTGATCGCTGAGCCGGCCGGTTCCGGTGGTCACCCGGTCCAGCGTCGCATCATGGAAGACAACCAGCGTGCCGCACCGAGCCGTCCGCACATCCAGCTCAAGGTACCGGTACCCCAGGGCGACGGCGGCACGGAAGGCGCCCAGCGTGTTCTCCCGCTGCGGGTCCGCACCGCGGTGCGCGAAAGCCAGCGGACTCCCGGACAGCGGTCCCTCCCCTGAATTGAGCAGGTAAGGAACGTCTCTGCGGGGTCGCGGAGGATAACCAGGCATGGATCTCAGCCTCGCGCCCTGTGACCGAGAAGCTGCTCGATCACCTGGGCGACGCCGTCGTCGTCACAGCCGGGGGCGGTGTGGTCTGCCGCCGAACGCGCCATGGGGTGGGCGGATCCGACCGCCCAGGACCTGCCAGCCCACTGGAGCATCTCGATGTCGTTGGGCATGTCGCCGAAAGCGATCACCTCGTCCTGGCCGATGCCCTGCGCGGCCGCGAAACGACGCAGTGCAGCAGCTTTATTGACCCCTTGGGCCGAGAGCTCCAGCAGACTCACGCCCGGAGCCGAATGGGTCACCGAGACCAGGTGCCCTACACGGTGACGCACCTGCATGAGGAAGTCATCAGGGTCCATGGCCTGGGACTTCACCAGCAGCTTCAACACGCGATCGGAGATGTGACGGTGCTGCGTGAGCGTCGACCGCTGCAGGGTCTCATCGAGGGGGCCGAAGGCGAGCTGATCCTCGGTGACGCCGGCGGCCTTGCGACGGTCTTCTTCGAAGAAGAGCGAATCCTCGATGAAGTGCTCTTCCAGGTGCAGATGGTCGAAAGTTTCTGCCGCGAAGGTCGCATGGGGGTCGATCTCGGCGATCAGATCTTTGGCGGCGAAGAGCAGCCGGCCGCTCATCGGGTTCTCCTCGATCACCTCATCCGAGGCGAGATCATAGGTCACGGCGCCATTGGAGCAGATCACCGGCCCAATCCGGCCGAGCCGGTCCGATACCGGCGCAAGCCAGCGCACCGGACGTCCCGTCACCAGCACGACGCCGATGCCGGCCTCCCTGGCAGCCGTGAACGCCTCGACCGTGCGGGCTGAGACCGCACCAGTCTCCGTCGAGGTGTAGCTCAGAATAGTGCCGTCAATATCGCTGGCGATCAGTCGAACAGGGGTGGCACCAGCAGTGTCGGGCGCGTTCAGGGGAAGACCCCATCGTTGAGGGCGCTGGCCAGCTCCTCCGGCGTCGGCGGCTGGGCCCCGAAGCGTGAGGACGTGATCGCGGCGGCACACGCTGCTGTGCGCAGCACCTCCGCGACTCGCTCGTGGCTGATCTCCTGCAGGCCGTCGCGGGACTGTGCCCCCAGCAGGCCCATGCTGCGCAGGGTGGCCAGAGTCGCCGCCATGAAGGAGTCCCCGGCGCCGACAGTATCGGCGACGTCGATCGGGAAGGCGTCCTGCTCCACGAAACCGGACTGGGCCACTGCCATCGCTCCGGAGGCGCCGCGGGTGACAGTGATCAGTGCCGGGCCGAGCTCCAGCCAGGCGTTCATCGTCTCGCGGTGGCTGCGTTCCGGGTAGAGCAGGTCGATGTCATCGGTGGAGGCCTGGATGACGTCG
>DXGD01000372.1 GCA_019114115.1 Candidatus Nesterenkonia stercoripullorum | reverse complement strand
ACAAGAAGAAGAAAAAGAAAAAGAAGAAGGGCAAGTCCTCAGACTCCGGCGAGGGATGACCGGGCTGCGGCTCGGGTTCGCCCAGCTCAGCACGGCCCAGCTCAGCTGGGCCCTGATCAGTCGGTGCGCTGGCCGTAGCGAGGTTCGCCGTCGTCAGCCGCCCTGGCCTCCTCGGCCTTCTTCCGCCGGGCTTCCTCACGCCGGGCGGCTACTTGCTGCCGGTACAGCTCCTCGGAATCACGATTGACCCCGGATCCGGCTGAGAGCTCGTCCGGGTTCTCCCGCGAGGCCAACTGCAGCATGGAGACCAGCAGCAGGGCCGCGATGAACGCGATCCCGAAGGCGATGAGCGCGAGGTCTACTCGCGCCGGGTTGTCCGTACCGCCCGAGGCCGCGATCAGGGTGACGAATCCGGCCACGAACGCCAGGGCGAACGAGAAGATGAGCGGAGCTTTGACCGTATCCAGCAGGGAACGGCGCTCCTTCTTGTCTTCTGCCACGTCCGTCGTCCTCATTCCTTGGCTTTGGCTTGTGCCTGGCGGGGCCGGCTGGCCTCGCGTGCGATCCGCCGCTCCATTCTACGCGTCGTAGTAGAACTGTGGCGACTCAGGATGCGCTCTTCCGCGCATCGTGGGTCAGACCGGCGGCGGAGATGAGCAGCAGCACAGCCATCACGATGACTCCCGTGCCGGCAATGCCGAGCACTCCATGGGGATCCAGGCTGACGCCGACACCCAGCCCGATGCCGGTCACGATGCCCAGCCCGCCCAGGAGCACCTGGTCCCGGGCAGGGGTGAACTCGGCGCGGACCCGCAGCCCGCCGACAAGCTCCGCCACGCCCATGCCGAAGAAGCCGACGGCGGCAATGATGGCAGCAGCCGCTGTGCTCGGCGCGAAGATCGCCGCGATGCCCGAGACTCCCCATAGCGCCGCCCCTAAGGCCAAGTTGGCACGGAGCTTCTCCGGAACGACGGAGGATTTCACGTAGTCCCAGACGGCAGAGGCACCCAGGACGAAGAAGGCCGCCAGCGAATACTTCAGCAGGGCCAAGGACTCGTTCTGCCAGAAGATGGCCAGCACAGCGAACGCTACGGTGAGCACGGCGCGGATCCAGACAGGACGCAGGAGGTCTTCGGCAGTGGCAGCGGGGATCTTCTTCACAGGCACCCCCCGATTCTACCGCTGAGCCCGTCCCGTTGAGGTCAGCAGCTGCGGAACTAGGTCGCCGAGCCTGGGACCAGCCAGCGCTGCGTGCGTGTGCGCAATCCCAGCGTCAGCGCACGCGCGCCCATGAACACCCCGGCAAAGCACATCCAGAGCCAGACTATCGCCGTGTTCCCGTCGAGATCCCGCATGCTCACGACCACCAGCGCGGGTGCGTAGACGGAGAGATTCATCAATCCGGCGAGCGCGAGGTAGCGCACATCGCCGGCGCCCATCAGCACGCCGTCGAGCACGAAGACGTACCCGGCCAAGGGCTGGGTCACCGCGATGACCAGCATCGCCGCGGTGATGCCCGAGGCCACCTGCGGGTCCGGCGTGAACAGCCGCGGAGCCAGGGGCGAGGCCGCTGCGATCACCACTCCCGTGATGAGTCCGAAGCCGATCCCCCACCGGACCATCGTCGTGGTGACCTCGCGCGCGCTGCCCACCCGCGAGGCTCCCAGTTCCCGGCCGATCAGCGCCTGCGCCGCGATAGCCAGCGCGTCCAGGACGAAGGCGAGCGTGGAGAACATCGTGAAGGCCACCTGATGGGCGGCCAGCGTCTCCGACCCGAGATCAGTGGCCACCAGGACCGTCGCCACGACGGCGACCCGGAGCGTGAGAGTGCGCAGCATCATCCAGGAGCCCACCCGCGATGCTCGGCGCAGTCCCGCAGGATCCAGTCCCCATGGCACCCGATGACGCCGCAGCAGCGGCACCAGGATGATGAGGTACACCAGCGCCATCGCCCACTGCGCCACGCTGGTCCCCACGGCCGCACCCGTCACGCCCCAGCCCACCGGATGGACCAGGATCAGGCTGAGCACGATATTGCCGCCGAACCCGGCTGCCGCCACGATGAGCGGCGTCTTGGTGTCCTGCATGCCGCGCAGCACTCCGGTCGCGGCGAATACCAGGAGAATGGCCGGCACCCCGGGCATGGACCACAGCAGATAGTTCCAGGCATGGTCATGGACCTCGCCCTCGCTGCCCATGGCGCGCAGCGTCTGCTCGCCGAAGGCGACTCCGGCCAGCCCCAGCACTGCACCCAGCCCGAGGGCGAGCCAGAGTCCGTCACGCCCGGCGGCCAGAGCCCGTCCCATCCTGCCCGCGCCCACAGCCCGGGCGACTGCTGGGGTCGTGGAATAAGCCAGGAAGATCATCAGGCCGGTCACCGTGTGCATCACGGTGATGCCCAGCGCTGCACCGGCGAGCTCGGTGACGCCCAGGCGTCCGATGATGGCAGTATCGGCCAGCAGGAACACGGGCTCGGCGATCAGGGCGCCCAGCGCCGGGACGGCCAGCGCCAGGATCTGGCGCGTCATCGACCGCCGGTCACGGTACGGTCGTGGTGCTACAGGCTCTGCATCATCCTCACCCACCGGCGTCTCCAGCCGGCTGCCGCTCATCACGGCTCAGGTCGACTCGCAGCTCACCGTACAGCTGAGCGTGCAGCTCACCGCACAGCTCAGCTCCCTGCTGAACGCTCAGCACAGCACACCGGTGCCCGCGGACAGGAAGGCTCCGGCGGTGTCGATGATCCAGCCCAGCGGCTCGCCTCCCGGGTCGATCCCGCTGTCTTCGAGGAAGCGCTCCAGCCGCGGGGCGACGAAATACATCATCACCAGGGACATGAAGTTGTTGAAGGCGTGCAGCAGCCAGGCGTAGATGAGGGAGCGTCCGGTGAGGATATAGGCCACGGTGAAGATGATCCCCATCGTGACGTAGGGGATGATGGTGACGACGCTGAGATCGTCGGAGAGCCCGATCAGCGCCGGGATGAAGTGCAGCAGCGGGAAGGTGATCACGGAGATCACACCGCATATCCAGATGTTGATGTGCCGGGAGAGCTTGCCGACCATGAGGTGGCGGAAGAAGTACTCCTCCACATAGGGCCCCAGCAGCGCGATCACGATCACGGCGACGCCGAAAGGCACAGCGCTGAGCATCTGCTCGATGTCCTGCTGATTCTGCGAGACTTCGGGCTGGTCGCTGATGGCGGTGACGACTATGGCGTTGATCACGATAGTCGCGATCCAGGCCACCGGGATGAGCAGCAGTTTCAGCCACCACAGATACGCGAAGGCCCTGATCGATCGCCACAGCGCCGCACCGGAGAGCACGACGGCGATCAGCCCGATCCCGCCATAGGCCACTGCCTGGACGATGAAGAGCGCCTGATTCTGCTGGACCGCGTCGCCGCTGGCCATCATCTGGTTCATCGGCGGCAGGACCAGGACGAAGCCCACCAGCCCGCCGAGGAACCCTACCGCGTAGACGAGGAAGGCCCCGAGGTCCCACCACATGAAGCGGCCCGGCTCGGAGTCCTGCTGACGTCGTCGTGGTGTGGGTCTGACCTGCGGTGGCACACCGTAGGGCTGACCGTACGGGTCGTACTGCTGCAGCTGCCCAGGCGGCGGGCCGTACGGGGAGCCATACGGCTGCTGCGGAGGCACGCCGTAGGGCTGGCCACGGGGATCGTAGTGCAGGGGCTGCTGCGCAGCAGGACCGTACGGGTAGCCATACGGCTGCTGCGGCGGCTGGCCGGAGGGCTGGCCATAAGCCGTCCCGTACGGCCCTGCGTGCTCCGGTGCCTGCGCAGGCGCATCCGGACGGGGCTGGCCAGGACGACCCTCGGGCGCCGGGGCGCCGTCTGGGTCCTGCGGCCCCGAGGGTCGGTTCTCGGGCGGAGTGGGGTGCTGATCGTCAGTCATTACGATCCAGCCTAATGAGGAATGCTGTATTCGTCCTCCCAGCCAGCTCCTCCCGGACTCGATCAGAGCCGAGCCTCAGCTGTCCAGGTAGGTCTCCACGTCAGCGTCCTCGCGGAGATCCTCGGCGTGCTGGGCCAGGGCCTCCTGCTCGGCCTGCTGCTTCGCCTGCTCCTCCAGCTGCGGCTTGGCATCCTCGAAGGACGGCATCTCGGACTCCTCGCCGCCGCTTCCTTCGCCCCCGCCGCCTTCTTCGCCGCCCTGCTGCTGGGCCGCGGACTGATCGTAGAGGTCGCGGAGCTCGTCCTCGCTGGGCTCGTCGACTTCGAGGTCGTCGATCACCTTCTCCAGCAGGACCTGATCGTGGGCGTCCTGGCGCAGCTGGTCCTCGGACTGACCCTGCTCCTCGGCGCTGGCGACGAGGTCATCGACGGATTCGAGGCCGCCTTCCTCCGCAGCGTTCTTCAGGAGCTCGTCGACCTCGTCCTTGCTGGCCTCGTGGCCGCTGTCCGCGGCGTCCTGGATCATCAGCTCGTTGCCGACCATCGAGTCGAGGGTCTGCGACTTCAGCTCATCCTGGTCCGGCTCCTCGCCGGTCATCTGCGCCTGCATGGCCATCTGCTGGAACTGGCCCTCGTAGATGGCGGTGAACTCCTCGCCGGAGATCTCCTCGCCTTCGACGTCGGCGACGACATCGGGGATGTCGGAGACATCGGCCTCGGGCATCTCCGGGGACTCGCCCTCTTGTTCGGCACTGGCGTCTCCGCCCTGGCCGGCCGGGTCCTCGGCGTCGTCACTGCAGGCCGCCAGGCCCATGAGAAATGCGACTAGCGCCGCGCTGGTCAGCAGCTTCTTCGGCATTGGGTTGCCCTTCCTGATCGATGGACGAATCGGCAACGTAACACACGGGCCACAACACCGTGTCCAGGCGCGAAGGCAGTGCTCCAGGTGCTGTTCAGGCGCGCCGGGAAGGCTGTGGAAGACCCTCGGCGATGCTGGGAGCCACCAGCACTGCAGGGCGAGCCGCTGTTCAGGTCGACATGCTCAATTCGACATGCTCAGCGGGCCAGGGACCAGCAGCGTCGCGTTGCGGAGGTCACGCAGCTGGCGGGCCTTCTCTGCGATGGCGTGGTCCTCGTCGGTGATCGGCTCCCAGGGGACGATGTGGCGGGCGCTGCCCTCGCCATCGGGGGCCACCATGACCGGGAGCCCGTAGGCCACCAGCTCCGGATCCTTCTCCCAGCGGTGGCCGCCGCGCACCCGCACCAGCACATGCATCGACTTAGACCCCGTCAGCACCAGCCGCGCGTCGACTTCCACCAGATCGCCGACGGTGATGGCGCGGTAGAACCGCACGCCCCCGGTGAGCACTGTGGCGACATCGTACCCGCAGTAGCGCTCAGCGCAGATCTCAGCCGTCTTGTCGATCCACTTCATCACCGCGCCACCGCGGATCTTCCCATCGGGGTAGCGCTGATCGGTGTCCACCAGGAACCTCAGCGTCAGCGATTCGGAGGTGCCCAGGTCCAACGGCAGCGACTGGATGACCTCCTCGACCTGCCGGCGGTAGACCATGCGCTGGGCGGAGTCGACGTCGCGGCATCGCTCCAGCTCGGTCTGGGGCTCGAAGGAGACCACGGGAACCGGCTCGCCGTCAGCGCCGACGGCCACGTAGATCATGAAGCACTCAGTGCATACGGTCCAGCCAGTCTCCGGGTGGTCGATCAGCACCCGCGTCTGCACATGGACCGAGGTGCGCCCGGTATGGACGACTCTGGCCTGCACGGTGACCGGCGTATCGGTCGGCACCGGCACGGTGAAATGCATGTTCCCCACGTAGGAGGTGACGCAGGCCGCACGCGCCCAGGACGCGGCGCAGGCATAGGCGGTCTTGTCGATCCAGTCCACGACGACGCCGCCGGGCACGAAGACATCCCGGGAGCTCGCATTGACTTCGCGGAATGTCAGTTCGATACTGCTGCGCCTGGCCATATACATGACGCTAGCACCAGAACACGCGGCCCGCCTCCCCCACTCACCCGCCGAACGAGACGCATCACACGCGCCGAGGCTCATGGATAAGTCTCCGCCCGACGCGGATCGGGCCTAAGATAGAGGACTGACAGGCGCTCCGGCTCATTGCCGATACGGGGCCGCGACGGGAATATCCGTGGTCGGCTACCCGCTGACTCCCTGCGGCACCTGATGGGTATCTCTCCGCGGTCCACACCTAGACCCTAGACTCTTGACTGAGACCCCCCGACCGAGAACCCTGCCCGAGACCCTTCCCGATCCGTGTACTGACCCAGACAGTGCGAGGTAATTCATGCACCCCTTCGAGAACCCCTTCCGCCACAGCGCCGAGGCCAAGCGGCACGCGCTGCGGCATTTCCGCGCGGTGATCTTCGATATGGACGGCGTTGTCACGGACACCGCCGGCGTCCACGCACGGGCCTGGAAGGAGCTCTTCGACGCCACCCTGACGGAGATCGCCGGGACTGTCCAGCCTGAGTTCACCGAAGAGGACTACCTGAACTACGTGGACGGCCGTCCACGCGAGTCCGGAGTGCGGTCCCTGCTCGAGGCGCGCGGCCTGAGCGTGCCGGAGGGCTCCGCGGCGGACAGCGTGGAGACGCTGAGCATCCACGGCCTCTCCGCACGGAAGCAGCAGTACTTCGAACGTGTCCTCGCGCGCGACGGCGTAGAGGTCTTCCAGTCCACTGTGGATCTGATCCATCAGCTGCGCGAGGACGAGATACCCACTGCGCTGGTCACCTCCTCCCGCAACGGACGCGAAGTGCTCAGCATGGCCGGCCTGCTCGATGCCTTCTCAGCGATCGTCGACGGTACCGACGCCCAGCAGATGGGCCTTCCGGGCAAACCGGACCCGGCCATGTTCCTCCACGCCTCCAAGCTGATCAGCGTGTCCCCTGAGGACTCCATCGTGATCGAGGATGCCGCCTCGGGAGTCCAGGCCGGGCATCGGGGCTCCTACGGCATGGTCGTCGGCCTCAACCGCGGCGATGATCCGCGCCGGCTCAAGGACGCCGGGGCCGACGTCGTCGTCACCGACCTCGGAGTGATGAACCTCGCCAACCGGACGACGAAGCCGCTGGACCCGAACTGGGTCCTGGTCTATGACGGCTTCGATCCGAAGGACGAGCCGACCCGGGAAGCGCTCTGCGCGCTCGCCAACGGATACTGGGGAACCCGCGGGAGCTACCCGGGCACCACGGCCGACGTCACCCACTACCCCGGCACCTATATCGCGGGTCTCTTCAACCGGCTGAGCACGCCCATCATGGGCAAGACCGTCGAGACCGAGCACATGGTCAACACCCCCGACTGGACGGTCATGCAGGTGACCCCCGAGGCCGGCTCGCCGCTGCTGCCCAGCTCCCCTGAGCTCATCGAGTACCGGCAAGAACTGGACATGCGCCGTGGCCTGCTGACCAGGGTCGCCCGGTACCAGGATCTGCACGGACGGCGCACCAAAGTCACCACGCGGCAGTTCCAGTCAATGGCCGGAGTGCAGCTGGCGGCGCTGGAGATGACCATCGAAGCGGAGAACTGGTCTGGCAGCCTCAATGTTCGCTCCATCATCGAGGGCCGCGTCGCCAACCGGAATGTGGCGGCAGACCGTGAGCTCGCCGGCACCCACCTCGAAGCCGTGGACTCTCGCGAGATCGACGGCGAGACCGTGCTGCTGGAGACGATGACGAACCAGTCCGAGGTGCGTCTGGCCCTGGCCACGCGGACCTCGGTCATGACCAACGGCAGCACGAACCCGATGCGCCGGCCTGTCTACGAGGGCGATCTCGTCGCCGGGCACGATATCTCGCTGCATGTCGAGACCGGGAAGACGGTGCGCCTGGAGAAGCTGGCTGCCATCTCGAACTCCCATGACCAGGCGATCAGCACCGTCTCGGAGAGCGCGGTCAATCGCGTCCAGCGCTCCTCCCGCTTCCGCACCATGCTCACCTACCACGAGGAGATGTGGGGCGTGCTGTGGCATCGCTTCGCCGTCTCCATCGGCACGCGCAACGCACGCCAGCAGATGGCGCTGAACCTGCACACTTTCCATGTGCTGCAGACGGCCTTCGGCGCCCGCCTCGACCTCGACGCCGGGGTTGCCGCTCGCGGCCTCCACGGCGAGGGCTACCGCGGGCACCTGTTCTGGGACGAGATGTTCATCTACCCGATGCTGACGCTGCGGCGACCAGAGATCACCCGTGGCCTGCTGATGTACCGGTTCCGCCGGCTCGGTGAGGCCCGCGCGATGGCCCGCGAGGAGGGCCTGGCCGGGGCCATGTTCCCCTGGCAGTCCGGATCCTCGGGCCGTGAGGAGACCCCCACTGAGCTGTGGAACCCACGCTCGGCCATGTGGATGCCGGACAACTCCCATCGGCAGCGCCATGTGTCGCTGGCGATCGCCTATTCGGTCCTGCAGTACGTCGAGATCACCCAGGACTACACGTTCCTCTCCGACTACGGTGCGGAGATCCTGGTGGAAGTCTCGCGCTTCTTCGTCTCCCTCACCGAGTACGACGCCGACGCCGATCGCTTCGACCTCGTTGGCGTCATGGGGCCCGACGAATACCACGACGGGTACCCCGACACCCCGGGCTCCGGGGTCCGCAACAACGCCTACACCAACGTGCTGACCTCGTGGGTCCTGCTCCACACTGCCCGGCTGGTGCGCGAGCTCGACGGCCGCGACGATCCACTCAGCGAATGGCTCGACATCTTCGAAGACGAGCTCGACACCTGGGAGCACATCGCGCGCAGGCTGCGCATCCCCTTCCATGAGGACGGCGTCATCAGCCAGTTCGAAGGATATGAGGATCTGCAGGAGTTCGACTGGGACGACTATAAGCAGCGCTACGGCAATATCGGCCGGCTCGACCTCATCCTGCAGTCCGAGGGCGATACGACCAATCGGTACAAGCTCTCGAAGCAGGCCGACGTCCTCATGCTCTGCTACTTGTTCTCGTCCTCAGAGCTGATCGAGACGCTGGGCCACATGGGCTACCCCGTCTCGATCGAGGACTTCCGCAACACTGTGGAGTACTATCTGGCCCGGTCCTCCCACGGGTCGACGCTCTCCCGCCTGGTGCACGGCTGGGTCGCGGCGCGCTTCGACCGCTCCAGCTCCTGGGACCTGTTCAAAGAGGCCCTGGAGGCCGACCTCGCGGACACCCAGGGCGGCACCACCCGCGAAGGAATCCACTTGGGCGCCATGGCCGGCACCGTGGACATGGTGCTGCGCTGCTATGCCGGCGTCGAGACGCGGGCAGATGCGCTGTGGCTGCACCCGCTGCTGCCCGACGAGCTGCCCGAGGCCCG
>DXGD01000371.1 GCA_019114115.1 Candidatus Nesterenkonia stercoripullorum | reverse complement strand
GCGCCCGAGCGTGCCGGATCGCGTCCGAGGCCCCGAGCCACAGCACCACGCTGACCATCACCACGATCACCACGACGATTAGGTTGATCCGCTGCAGATCGACCGTCAGCAGGGCCGTCACGACACCGAGCACCAGCAGGACGACGAATCGGCCCGCCCAGCCGGCGGCCAGCGTTCCACGATCCTGGTCCCCGGTGGCGGCCCATACCGCCGACTCCACGATCCTGCCGCCGTCGAGCGGCAGTCCTGGCAGCGCGTTGAAGACGCCGACGAGGAAGTTCATCAGGACCGTCATCGACGCCAGCATCCCGACCACACCCAGCGGCTCGAGGACCGTGATGAGGAACCAGCCGATGCCAGCGATCGCGAGATTCGCCGCCGGCCCCGCGAGCGCAATGGACAACGACGTCGACGGCGAGGGAACCCCGACGTTGAACTGAGTGTGTCCGCCCCAGAGATTGAGCTCGATCTCCGTCGGAGGCCACCCCAATGCCCGGGCGGTCAGCGCGTGGGCCACTTCGTGAGCGAGGACTGAGAGGAGCAGGATCAGCGCGTAGGCGAAGGCCACCCCATAGGCCGCCAGGCCCAGCGCCGGGAAGATGCCCTCCACCTGCGGGCCGAACATCACCACGATGGCAGCGCTGACCAGGAACCATGAGTACTGGAGATTGACCGGAGCCCCAGCGAGGCGGAACACTGTGACACCACGTCGGGCCCGCTGGCGTGCCACCACTGTCAGCTCCCCGGCTGAGGGGGCGCGCTGCGCAGCATCTGGCCGATCTCTGCCAGGCGCAGGCCCTCCAGCGTCGGGCGAGTGTGCCACTGCCCTGTCTCAGGAAGCGGAGTCAGGTGCGGGACTGCCAGGGTGACCAGTCCCGAGGCCACAGCTGCGGCCGTCCCCGGAACGGAATCCTCGATGGCCAGGCACCGGGACCGGTCAAGGGCTTCCCCCGACGCGTCCTCGAGGATTCGGCCCATCTTCGCGAAAGCAGTGTCATAGGCTTCGGGGTGAGGCTTCCCGTTCTGCACGGAGTCCCCCGTCACACTGAATTCCATCTGGCCCCCCGGAAGAGCCTCCAGCACCGCTGCGGCCAGCGGCGTCTCGCTCATCGTGACCAGTGCGTTGGGCACACCAGATTCGTGCAGGTGGGACAGCAGCTCACGCGCACCGGGGCGCCACGGCATGCGGTCCCGCACCCGCGCCGCCACCTGGCCGATCAGGGTGTCGATGATCTCGCGGACAGTGAGGTCGACGCCGGCCTGCTGGATCACAGAGCCGCTGTAGGTCAGGGCCTGGCCGACCAGGGAGTGCGCCTGTTCCGGCGACCACTCTCCCCCATAGGATGCTACGAGGGCATACTCGGCTTCTATCCAATACGGCTCAGTATCGACCAGCGTCCCGTCCATGTCCCAGAACACAGCTTGCAGGCCGTTCACCCCGCCGGAGCCGCTCTCAGGCTCGGCCGCGGGGGTGCTCCGCAGGCCCTGGGGCGCGGGCTCCGCCGAATCGATACTCAAAGAAGGCATAGGAACTATCGTACGCTTCCCTGAGCGGGGGCAGGCCAGTAGTGTGATGAATACGTGCGTGAAACGCAGGTGAGGAGAAGCCGCTGGAAGATCACCCGGAAACCTATGAGGACAGAGCCCAGCAGCTGCTGGACTACCTTCGCAGCACGGCAGCTGAGGAACGGCGTCATGCCCGGCCCACGATCATGGTGATCGCCTTCGAAGGGTGGAATGACGCCGGCGGAGCAGCCTCCAGCGCCGTGCACACGCTCGGCCAGGCCGTCGATGCCCAGCTGATCGAGAAGATCGACGACGAGCGATATTACGACTACCAGTTCACGCGTCCCAAAGTGCGCAAGACCGGGTCGCACCGTGAGATCGTCTGGCCCTCGACGCGCATCTACCGGGCTCGCCCGGACTCCAGCGATGTCGAGCTGCTCCTGGTCACCGGCGTGGAACCGAGCTTCCGGTGGCAGGAGTTCGTGGCCGATCTGCTGACCCGTGCAGCCCAGCTGCATGTGGACGCCATTGTGGTGGTGGGCGCACTGCTCGCCGACGTCCCGCACACCCGGCCCATCCCCACCTCGCTCTCCGGCGAGGACGAACAGATCCAGGAGCTGCTCTCCATCGACGAGCCGACCTACGAAGGGCCCACCGGCATCGTCGGCGTGCTGGCCCATACGGCGTACCAGGCTGGTGTCCCGGCGGTCTCGCTCTGGGCGGCTGTGCCGCACTATGTCGGGCAGGCGCCCTCCCCGAAGGCACAGCTCGCCCTGGTGAGGCAGCTCGAAGATCTCCTGGGCCTGACGCTGGAGGCCGACGACGTCGCCGAGGACGCCGAGGCCTGGGAGCGCGGGGTCAATGACCTCGCCGAAGACGACGCGGAGATCGGCGACTACGTCAAGCAGCTCGAAGAGGCCACGGACACCACCACGCTGCCAGAGGCCAGCGGTGAGGCGATCGCCCAGGAATTCGAACGGTACTTGCGCCGACGTCGTCCTCCTCGGCCCGATGAGGGGCCGGAGGGCTGATCAGGCTGCGCCGAGGCGGATGCCGAGCAGCGCCTGCACGGTCCGACGCACTTCCGCCTGGCTGACTCCCTGGGCGAGGTGCCCCCGGGCCCACATATCGAGCTGGTCCAGGGCTGCCGGCGCGTTGAGGTTGAGTGAGAGTGCCGAGTGCAGCGCGTACTGGAGCTCATTCGGCGCCGATGCCGCGGCGGGCTGGTCCGTCTGGTACTGATCTGCAGGACCCTGCGGGGCTGAGGCCAGCGCCTCGTTCCAGCGGGCGAGCCGCGCAGCCGCGGACACCAGCATGCCGTCGGTGAAGCTCCAGTCCTCACGATAGTGGTGCTCCAAGAGGACGGTGCGAATGACCTGCGGGTCTGCTCCGCTCTCACGCAGTGCGGAGACGAGCACGAGATTGCCCCGCGACTTGGACATCTTCGAGCCGTCAAGACCGACCATGCCGGCGTGCAGGTAGCACGTGGCAAGCGGCAGCCCGTCGGCGGCTGTGGCGTGCGCGGCGCTGAACTCGTGATGAGGGAAGCGCAGGTCGGAACCGCCGCCTTGAACAGTGAACGGTGCCGGCAGGTGGCGCCGCGCGATGACCGAGCATTCAATGTGCCAGCCAGGGCGTCCTTCGCCCAGCGATGCACCGTCCCAATAGGGCTCACCGGCACGCCGGGCACGCCAGAGCAGCGGGTCCAGGGCGTCTCGCTTCCCCGCGCGTTCCGGGTCGCCGCCACGCTCCGGGAACAGCTCCTCCATCTCCGGCCGGGTGTAGTTCCCGATCGACCCCAGCTGCCAGGGTGAGGAGCTCTCGGCGGCCGCGATGTCGAAGTACACATCCCCTGCGGGACTCTGCCCGGCCTGGGCCGCCTCCGCCTCCGGAACCGGCACCCGATAGGCGACGCCGAGCTCCACGAGCCGCTCCACATCCTCTACGACCTGCGGAATCGTCTCCACGGCCCCGAGGAAGTCTCCGGGGGCGATGACATCGAGCGCCGCCATGTCCTGGCGGAAGAGCTCCGTCTGGTCCTCAGCAAGATCACGCCAGTCCACTTCAGTCGCAGTCGCGCGGTCCAAGAGGGGGTCGTCGATGTCGGTGACGTTCTGCACGTACCGGACGTCCACGCCCGAGGCCAGCCAATACCGGACCAGAAGGTCGAAGTGCACATAGGTGTTGGCGTGGCCCAGGTGGGTCGCGTCGTAGGGCGTGATGCCGCAGACGTAGAGCGAGCCGACGTCGTCGGGAGTCTCCACGGGGACCAGCGCATCGGAGGCGGTGTCGAACAGCTGCAGGGAGGCCTGCAGGGCCGGCAACTGCGGCACGTCTGGGCTGGTCCAGGATCTCATATGGGTCTTCCCTCTTCTGCCCATCTTCCTGGGCCATGCAAATGATTAGGCGTCGTCCACCCTATGCCGTGCGGTGGCAGGGCATGAGTCACCAATAGCTTGCCAACAGTGCGGCGGATCGGAAAATTCCTCCGCGGCGCTCAGGCGTTGATGATGCCGAGCGAGAGCATGATGAAGACGAAGAGCCCCAGCAGAATGCGATAGTTCACGAAAAGCGTGTAGGAGTGCGAGGAGACGTACTTCAGGAACCATCCGATGATGACGTACGCGATGAAGAACCCTACTGCCGTGGCGACCATGGTCTGAGCCAGCGAGTACGGGCCGGTCTGCTCGCCGATAGCGCCATAGAGCTTATAGAAGCCCGACCCGAAGACCGCAGGGATGGCCAGCAGGAACGAGTAGCGAGCGGCGGCCTCACGGGTATATCCCATGAGCAGGCCCGCCGTGATCGTTCCACCGGAGCGTGAGACGCCCGGGATCAGGGCCATTGCCTGAGCGAAGCCGAAAATGATGCCGTCCCTCACCGAGAGCTGATCCAGCGGCTTGCGCTGGCGCCCATAGGCATCGGCGAAGGCCAGGACGACGGCGAACACGATGAGCATCGTGGCGACCAGCCACAAGGTCCGGAAGACCGATTCGATCATGTCCTCCAGCAGCAGGCCCAGCACCACGATCGGGATGGTCCCGACGATGATGAGCCACCCCATGCGCACATCCGGGTTCGAGTGCGGCAGGCGGCCGAACAGTGCGGCGAACCACGCTTTGAGGATGCGCACGATGTCCCGCCAGAAGTACACCAGCACAGCGGCCTCGGTGCCCAGCTGCGTGATCGCGGTGAAGGCCGCCCCCGGATCGACCGCTCCGGGGAGGAACTCGCCGACGATACGCAGATGCGCCGATGAGGATACTGGGAGGAATTCTGTGAGGCCTTGAACCAGGCCGAGAATGATTGCTTCAATCCACTGCACACCGAGAGCCTAAGCCATGAGGAGTCGCATTGCGCCCTCCCATGCGGGAGTGGCGAGGAAATTCACGTCAGGACGG
>DXGD01000370.1 GCA_019114115.1 Candidatus Nesterenkonia stercoripullorum | reverse complement strand
ACATGCGTCTCCTCCGAGTCAGGCTCGATTACTCCCCTTAGCCTACGCGCTGAGCGGCGTTCGGTGCTATGCCGCGCCGCACATGCAGGAAGCATACAGCTTATAAACAGCTCAATGTGAGAATCACTGAGGGCATCGATGACCCAATCCGCTCTCCACACCCACCTCCACGCGGGAGACTTTCGCTGAGCTTCGACGTGATACGGCGCTGCCACGCCGGAGCCTCAATCGATGGGACAATAGTGCTCATGAGTGCACATCCCACACATCACGCAACTGTCCGTACCTCTGCCGGAACCATCGAGGTGGAGCTTTACGGCAACCACGCTCCGAAGACCGTCGAGAACTTCGTGGGTCTCGCCACCGGAGCGATCACCTGGACCCACCCGGAATCAGGTGAGGAGCAGGTCAACACCCCCCTGTACAACGGAACCGTCTTCCACCGCATCATCTCGGATTTCATGATCCAGGGCGGTGACCCGCTGGGCCTCGGCGTCGGCGGCCCCGGCTACCAGTTCGACGACGAGATCCACCCCGAGCTCGACTTCACCCAGCCCTATAAGCTGGCCATGGCCAACGCCGGCATCCAGGCCGGCCGCGGAACCAACGGCTCACAGTTCTTCATCACCTCCGTGCCCACCACCTGGCTCCAGGGCAAGCACACGATCTTCGGCGAGGTGAAGGACGAGGAGTCCAAGAAGGTCGTCGACGCGCTGAACAAGGTCCCCACCGATATGCGTGACCGGCCCAAGCAGGACGTAGTGGTCGAAGAAGTCACCATCACAGAGGTCTGAGTCGTAAAGCACCTGGCAGAGTGCTGGGCCGACCACTGAGCCGGGCGCCTGGCCGGTGAGAACCCGGCGACGACGTCGTCCGGAGCATTTCCTCCGAACGCATCAGACAGGGGCTGCGCGGACCTGCCACCCATGCAGGTCCGCGCAGCTGTCTGCAGTCGGCTGCAGCGATAGTTGCCCTATCATCGCAACGAGCTGGCCTCATCGATATCACCGCCGGCCCAGAGAGGACCACCGTCTGTGAGCGCGACACCCGCCTCTGCAGGACACTCGGGAGAGCCGGTGTGCCCGCGCCATCCTGACCGCGTCTCGCATGTACGATGCCGGCGCTGCGGTCGGCCGGCGTGCCCGGAATGCCAGCACCAAGTGCCGGTGGGTATCCAGTGCGTGGAATGCGTCCGGTCCGCCCAGGCGTCGTTCGCACGAGAACGCCGGGGTCGGCGCACCCAGTTCGGGGCTCCGCGCGGACGCAGCAGCCTGCCAGTGGTCACCTATTCCGTGATCGCCGTGTGTGCTGTGGTCTATGTCCTCCAGCTGATACCCGGCAGCCCGGTGACCGAACTGCTCTGGTATGCCCCGCTGCACACCTCGGAGTGGGCGTTCCAGCCCTGGCGGATGCTGACTGCCTCGGTGCTGCACTCTCCCAGCAGCGCCATGCACATCCTGTTCAATATGATGGCGCTGTGGTTCGTGGGCCGGGTCATCGAGCCCGCCATCGGCTGGTGGCGCTACCTGGCCCTGCTCGTGCTCTCCGCCTTCGGCGGCTCTGTGGCCGTGCTGTTCCTCTCCCCGATGACCGTGCCCACTGTCGGGGCGTCTGGCGCGGTGTTCGGCCTCTTCGGGGCATTGTTCATTTTGCTGCGCGCCGCCGGTGGGCAGACCGGCGGGATTCTGGCTCTGATCGGCGTCAATGTCGTGATCGGCTTCGTCATCCCGCAGATCTCCTGGCAGGGCCATCTGGGCGGCCTGATCACCGGGGTTCTGTGCGCCCTGGTCATCGCAAAGACGCCAGAGGGCCCCCAGCGCACAGTGTGGCAGTCCGGTGGGCTCATCGCCATCGGCATCGCGTTGTGCGGACTGACCGCCCTGGGAGTTCCCCTCGTCAGCCCTTAGTTATCCACAGGGGTTATCCACAGTGTGGAGAAGTTACACGCGTGTATTTCCCCAGATCAGAGACTTTTGCACAGTGCTTTCCTCTGCTGGGGTGGATCGGCTGTGGGTCCCGCACCGCATGGTCAGCGCCCTTCGACCTCCTCCGCCAGCCGCTGCACGGCGTCGGCCACTTCTGGTCCGAACATCACGGGGTCATTGTGCCCGGCGTCGTCGAACTCCAGCTCCTCCACGGCATCGGCCCCGGCCGCCTCTGCGACCTCGCGACTCTGCGCGGGCGGGACGACGTCGTCATCGTCTCCGTAGATGATCGTGGTGGGGACACCGCTGGCGCGCACCTGATCCAGGACGGGATATTCGTCCCTCAGGAGCAGGCCTACGGGGAGGATCGGGTAGTGCTCCTGACCGAGAGCTGCGAGGTCGGTGAAGGGAGAGCGGAGAACCAGCCCGGCAGGGGGTTCTTCGCGGTGCAGTCCCGCCGCAACGCCGGTGCCCAGCGATTCGCCCATGTAGATGAGATCGTCCAGCCCGTAGTCCCTGTCCTGCAAGGCCTCGAGACCAGCCCGCGCGTCGCTGGCAAGACCCGCTTCAGACGGGCTCCCCGGGTTTCCCCCGAAACCCCGGTATTCGAGCAGCAGGACCCCGAAGCCACGGTCGCTGAGCTCGCCGCCGATCCCGCTGCGCGAGGACCGGTCCCCAGCGTTTCCAGGCATGTAGAGCACAGCTTGGCCGCGGTCGGCCTCCGGCGAGGGCGGTACGAACCATGCGGTCAGGTCGACGTCGTCGGCGGTGGTGAGGGCGATCTCCTCGGCGTCCTGCGGCGCCTGATCGATGGACGGCTCGGCCCCAGAAGGGTGGTAGATGAGCGAGCGCTGCCCCCACCAGATCAGAGCGAACCCGGCTACTGCCACGATGACAAGGGCCGTGCCCACGGTCCCGATCGTGCG
>DXGD01000369.1 GCA_019114115.1 Candidatus Nesterenkonia stercoripullorum | reverse complement strand
CTCACCAACGCCGCCAAACACAGCGGAGCCAACGAGGTGACCGTCCACCTCCACGACACCGGCGAGCAGCTCACCAGCGAGATCAGTGACAACGGCACGGGCGGCGCCGACGCAGGGACCGGGACCGGGCTGCTCGGCCTCGCCGATCGGGTCAGCGCCATCGACGGCGACCTCACGCTGACCAGCCCGCCCGGCGGTCCCACCACCCTGCGCGTGATCCTGCCGTTGCATGACCCCCACGGTGTTCGATCATGAGCCCGACTCACGTGGTCCTCGCAGAAGACAGTACGCTGCTCAGGGAAGGGCTCATCGGCGTGCTCGAGCGATTCGACTTCCACGTGACCGCCGCCGTCGACGACGCCGACCAGCTCCTGGCCGCCGTCTCCGACCACCGCCCCGAACTTGTCATCACCGATATTCGCATGCCGCCGTCGTTCCGCGACGAAGGACTGCGCGCTGCCCTCGACCTGCGGCGCAAGGACCCCGCCCTGCCTGTCGCTGTCCTCAGCCAATACGTCGAACAAGACCGTGCCCCTGAACTCCTCGCCAGCGGGGAACAGGGCCTCGGCTACCTGCTCAAGGACCGCATTACCGACGTCCGCGCCTTCGTCAGTGCTCTGGGCACTGTCGCCGCCGGTGGAACCGTCATCGATCCCGAAGTCGTCCGCCGCCTTTTCAACCGCAGCCGGGGACCCATCGACCGCCTCACCGACAGGGAGCGCGAGACCCTGGCTCGTATGGCGCAGGGACGCTCCAACGCCGCCATCGCCGCCGAGATGCATGTCGGCGAGGCCACCGTTGCGAAGCACATCCGCAACGTCTTCGACAAGCTGGATCTGCCGCTCGACGACACGGAACATCGCAGAGTCCTCGCCGTGCTCACCTATCTGCAGCAGCACCCGCCGGTGACCCCTTAGACAGAGTTCCGCGGCGCCCCGAGGAACGACCCGCTCACCCGTCCTGCCGAGCCAACCCGTGAGCCAACCCCTCAATGATGACGGCGATCGCCGCCCGAAGCCGCTCCGGCTCACCACCACCGAGGTGAGGCCGGACGATGGCGTCGTAGAACAGCCCGTCCATCTGCGCGATCAGCAATCGCGCAGCTTCTTCAGGGTTGCCCATATCCGCTTCGACCATCCCGTCGGTGACACGGCGCAGGTACTGCCGATTGGCCGCTGCCAATTCGTCGTCGAGCTCCTCCCGGCGGGCTGCATCGACGAACAGCTCCAGCCGCGCCAGGGTGCGAGTACGGCCGGGCCCCAACCAGAACGACATGAGCTCGGTCAGCGTCACGACGATGTTCTCGCGCCCTTCAGGCGTGGACATGGTCCAGTTCTCGGTCGGGTATTCGACCAGCAGCTCCTCGTCCTGGGCCACTATGCGCTCCAGAACTCCCCCCACCAGCGCCGCGCGCGTGCGGAAGCAGCTGCTGGTGCTGCCCAGCGGCAGACCGGCGCGAGCGTCGCACGCCCGATGAGTCAAGCCGCGCAGGCCCTGCTCCGCGATGATCTCTATCGCCGCGTCCGCCGCGCGCTCTCGACGGTCAGTTCTGGGTGGCATCACGAGCCCCCGCGAGGAGCGCGATCATAGTCAGACTCCTGATCTCTGAGTGGTTCTCTCGATTCTATCGATCCTGCCACCTGGAGAATCCCGGCAGATCAGCTATTGCTACACATGTAGCGACTGTGGTTATGCTTTCGTCGTACCACGACCTCACCCGGGTACCTGACCTTTTCAAAGGGAGATCCATGACCGCTGAGAAAGAGCCACGCGGAGTCGCTGGCCCGCTCGATCAGCGCAGGCGCGCCCCCGCGCCGGACCTGGCGCGTGGCGTCATGCTGCTGCTGATCTCCTTGGCGAACACGCCGTTCTACCTCTACGGTCGGGCGACGTCGCAGGGCAGCTCCCACCCAGTGGATGGGACGCTGAGCGAGCGCATCGTGCAGTTCGTGATGATCACCGGGGTTGATCTGCGGGTCTACCCGATGTTCGCGTTCCTCTTCGGCTATGGGCTCATGATGGTCTACCGGCGCCAGACGGAACGCGGCCTCCCAGAGCGTGACGCGTGGCGGCTGCTGCAGAGACGGAATCTGTGGCTGCTGGTGTTCGGCGCTGTGCACGCCCTGCTGCTCTGGGGTGGTGACATCCTGGGCGCCTACGGATTGTGCGGCCTGCTGCTGGTCGCAGTGTTCATCCGTCGTGCCAATAAGACTCTGCTCTGGTGGGCCGCGGGAGGCGCCGTCGCACTGGCAATCCTGGCAGCACTGACGACGCTCGGCGCGCTTGAAGCGCTGGCCGAGGGCGAATCATCACCCGCCGGAGTGAGTCCGCCCGATTTCATCTACCGGACCGCGTCCGAGGAGAGCACCCTCACCGCTGCGGGTCTGCGGATGATGATGTGGCCGCTGCAGACGATCCTCGTCCAGGGGCCGGCCAGCATCGTGGTCCCCGTCGCGATCCTGCTGGGCTTCTGGGGTGCGCGCCGTCGTCTGCTGGAGCGTCCCGGCGAGCATCTGCGGCTGTTGCGAGCCACTGCGGCCCTCGGGATCTGCATCGGCTGGGCCGGGGGCCTGCCCCATGCTCTGGCCCACGTCGGGGTGATCGACGGTCTGGCCGATGTGATGTGGCTTTTCGGCGCCACGCAGATGGTCACCGGCTTGGCCGGCGGCCTCGGGTACGTCGCGCTGTTCGGCCTGATCGGACATCGCCTGGCCAGTCGTCAGCCAGGGCCAGTGCAGAGGTCCATCAGCGCGGTGGGCAAAAGGTCGCTGACCTGCTACCTCGCCCAGTCCGTGCTATGCGCTCCAGTGCTGGCGGCCTGGGGATCCGGCCTCGGCGCGCAGCTGAACAGCACGACCATGGCGCTCTACGCGATCGGCGTGTGGCTCGCGACCGTCGTCTTCGCCACTGTGCTGGAGAGACACCATCGCCCCGGACCTGCAGATGCCCTGCTGCGCCGGCTGACCTACCGTTCCGCTGTCAGGAGTTCATCATGACCGAGCTGTGGGCCGTCACAACAGTGCACCGCGAAGAAGCCCTCTTGAAGAGCGCTCATCTCTTCGACACCGCCGTCACCGTCGAAGGCGTACGCGACTTCCTCCAACGCCCGGGGCACGTCATGCTCCTGGCCTGGGGGCCGAACGGCGAGGGTATCGGCTTCGTATCGGGGGTCGAGATGAGGCACCCGGACAAGCAGCCGGAGATGTTCCTCTACGAACTCGGTGTGGACGAGCGGTTCCGGCGCCGCGGCGTCGCCACCTCCCTTCTGCGTGCCTTGCGCGACGAGGCAATCGCGCGGGGCTGTGACGCCATCTGGACCGGCACGGAGCGAGACAACGTGGCAGCTCTGGCCGCATACCGGGCCGTCGGAGCTGAGGTTGAGGCGGAATCCGTGTTTATCGTGTGGGATGGCCTTGACGCTCGTGACTGACCCTGCCGTGCGGGTTCGCACCCCTGTCTCTCGAGCGCTGTTGACTGTGGCCGTCATCGGGCTTCTGGCCTTTGCCGGATTCGGGAGCCTTCCTTCTGCGGACTCCTCAGC
>DXGD01000368.1 GCA_019114115.1 Candidatus Nesterenkonia stercoripullorum | reverse complement strand
GCACGACGACGGCCTTCTTGAACAGCTCTTCCCGCTCATAATAGGAATGTCCGCACAGCCCGGTCCAGGCCGGCCGGAGACTCTCGACGGTTTCCGGTTCGTCGCGCGCGGCCCAGCCGGAGCCTTGACCTTCCGCTGGATCAGGAACTTCGACGTCGACGCCGGGACTCTCGCCGCCCGGCCACACGATCCGGCGGCCATCGGCGGTCACAGCGGGCCGATGGGATTCACTCCCGAACGGCGACTTAAAGGCCGGGCCGCCGATCGCGTCGGTCAGCCGATAGAGATTGATCCATTGACCGCCCCCGGCAGCCAGGTTCCCGAGCAGTCGCTGCTGATCCAGCGCGCCGAGATAGGCAGGAAAGACCTGAGCGTAGAGCGTGCGCAGGGGGTTCCCGTAGCTCAGCAGCGCGCTGCGGCGAATCTGTTCAGGCGGAAGCGCAGCTAAGGCGGCGAACGCTATGACAGCTCCCTGGCTGTGCGCTGAGATCAGCAGCCCTTCACGGCCTTCCGTGTGCCGTACGATCCTCGCTCGACACTCCGGGACTGCGCGTTCGGTGTAGGGGCGTATCGCCATCGGATGGAACCGGCGCGGCCAGAACGTGAGAACGTCCCAGATGATGCCCACGCCGCGTCGAAGACCCTTGTGCCAGGTGGAGAACCACACGATAGCGGCAGCGGCGATCACGAGGCCGGGCAGAACGATGCTGGCCAGTGAAGTGAGGAGCCCTTCCTCAGGGGGCGCCAACCAGCGTTCGAGGTCTCCCGCTGGATCGAACCGCAGCAGGACCGCGATACCACTGCTCAGCACGAAGAGCCCTGCCAGCAGGACGACGAGCTGCGGGGCTCGGTGCGCCCCGGCAGCCAGACCGCGGATCCAGGCGATCTTGCGTCGGAAATCGGGGGCGACGCCGTCGAGCATTTCGGCGGGGGCCGACATCCGTGGTGGCAGCTCCGCGGCCGATCCGCGGCTTGCCCAGTGGAGCGCCCATACGGCTGCGGCGAGGACCCACGCGGCCAGCGTCAGCACGAAAGACTCCACCAGTGCCATCTCGGGCCCCCATTGGCTCTCCGGATCGGCGAAGAGGCGCGTCAAAAGCATCGTCACCCCGCTGAACACCCCGTTGGTCAGCGCGATGGCCAGTGTCACCGCGGCGGCCGGAAGGAAAAACAGATCCCAGGTCAGCGCCGCGAGCAGGATGATGACGACGAACTGCAGCAGACCGATGACCAGGAACACCTCTCCGAAACCGAGGGCCGGCTCGCCCCACGAAGCCACGGCCTTCCAGACGAGAGCTGCGCCGACTCCCGCCACCGTGCCGAGGTGCCACGCCAGCAGGGCTCGTGAGGAACCGGTGTGGGCGAAGAATCCCGTATCCGAGAGATTCTCCCGCGCGCCCCACCTAGAGCGCCTTCTCACGGGGCGCGCGGTCTCGGGGTCGATGTCGATCGAGGAGAGTGCTGCACGGGAGCTGCGAGACAGGAGACCGGCGATCACTCCGGCTGCCACCAGCGCGACGACCCCGATGCCGACGCCTACAGTGCGTGCAACCTCACCGGAGAGATCCTGCGCGCCTTCCATCGCGGTCGCCAGCCACCGGTAGCCGATGATATCGACCAGGATGATCGCCGCCCATACGGTGCAGGAAGCAGTCAGCAGCGCGGCCGCAGCATGCACCGAGCCACGGGTCATGGAAATGCGCCACGGCACAGCGCCGGGGACGGGCTGCGCCCCAGAGTCAGGCTGCGCAGCAGGGTCAACGGCGGAGCCGCGTCGCCCGCCCGAGGCCTGCGTGAAGAACGGGTGGTGCGCCCAGCCCGCGACGTTGATCAATGTGAACGGCAGCAGCAGAACCCATAGCGGTTGCAGCAGCCGGTTGGAGGTCAGCCGGCCCCAGACGTAGCCCTCCACGCTCCTATCGGCCCGGCGAGCATAGAAGACCGTCTCCCGGCCCTCCCCCACGACGACGACGTCGTCGGCAGAGGCCACACCGAGCAGATCCGCCCCGGAGGACCCGCCCACCCCGTGGATTCGCAGCTCTTCGATGGTCATGCTCCCCTCCTGGCTGTGCTCACCAGCCTAGACCCCCAGATCGAAACGTCTCGGCGCGTGGCACGTCGGGGCTTCCTGTGCATACCCTTAGAGCATGTCGGTTTCCGAGCTGTCGAGCAGCACCCAGAATTATCTCAAAGTCATTTGGGGGCTTTCCGAGTGGTCCGAGGCGGACGTGACGCCCACGGCGATCGCTTCGAAGACGGGCCTGAAACTGTCCACCGTATCCGACGCGGTCCGCAAACTGGCGGGCCAGGGCCTGCTTGACCATACTCCTTATGGTGCTGTCCGGCTGACTGATCTCGGCCGCTCCCACGCCGTGGCGATGGTCCGCAGGCACCGGCTCCTGGAGTCCTTTCTCGTCGAGGCCCTGGGCTACCGGTGGGACCAGGTCCACGACGAAGCGGACAGCTTGGAGCACGCCGTCTCCGACTTCATGATCGACAGGATCGATGAACGTCTCGGGCGGCCGCAGCGAGACCCGCATGGCGACCCGATCCCTCAGGGCGACGGACACGCCCCGGGGATTGACGCCGTGCGGCTGACAGAGGCTCCCATCGATTCCGACGTCGTCGTGGAACGCATTTCAGATGCCGATCCGCAGCTGCTGCGCTTCTGTGAGGAACGCAGTATCGGCGTGGGGACGCGCCTGCGGGTCCAGGCCGGCGCTCCGTTCTCAGACTCGCTCGAGGTTCTTATCGACAGCGCGACTGGCTCAGTGGCCCTGGGGAGATCAGCCACGGACTCGCTCTTCGTCTCACTTGACGCGACCTGAGTTCTGCGGGCTCCGACCGGCATCCCCGCCCCAGCACCGGGCTTGAGCGAGTAGATCGCGTC
>DXGD01000367.1 GCA_019114115.1 Candidatus Nesterenkonia stercoripullorum | reverse complement strand
GGGTTAGCTCGAGGGCTTCGACGCCGAACTTGTGGCGCAGACTGTGGGCGTTGAGCTTGGCCCTGTCTCCCAATAGCCACCGGACCCGTCGCCCGATGGAGGCCGGTAGGACATGCCCGAGCGGGTTCTCGGTGGACGGGAAGAAGTAGCCGGCTGGGAAGTAGGTGGCTAGTTCTCTGACCAAGGGGTGCAAGGGGATCACACGGATCTTGTTGCCCTTCCCGTGGACGCGGATCTGTTCACCCTGGATGTCGTCGGTGTGTAGTCGCGCGATCTCACCAGCTCGCAGACCCTGGTATTCGCCCAGCATGAGCATGAGTACGTCTTTCCGGCGTGTGCAGCGGTTCAGCGCCCGGATCACATCCGCCTCGGGGCACGGGTTCGGCACGCCTCGAGGGGCCCGCATCGCGGGCATCCGCAGGGTGGGGTTAACCGCGATGTGGTGGCTGATCTCGGCCCACTGGTAGAAGACGCTCAAGGTGCTCTTTGCGGTGCGTGTCGTGGAGGCTGAGGGGCCGACTCCTTTGCTCAACCAGGTCATCAGGTCCTTGCGGTCAAGATCCCAGACCATGCGATCGTTGTCCTCAGCCCAGCGCATCAATCGTGAGGCGTAATAGACACGAAGTGTCGTGGTCGCTTCCGCTCGGTAGGACAGTAGCGCGGTCTCGAAATCGGTGAGGACCTGCTGATGTTCGGGGCACAAGCTGTTGGAGACATTTGCCAAGGTGATCCCTCACTTTCATTCATCACGCTCAGGGTCTATGCCTAACACCAACGAGGTCGAGCTGGGGAGAGTGAAATTGAACCTCAGAATGAGGGTTCGAGGGCAGATCTCCTCTAACCGCGGAGGAAGAATGTGAAGATCCAGACCACTGTTCCGATCGAGGCGTAGAACAGCGCCGTGCCCTGTTCGGCGCCGTCGATGACAGCGTAAGCGAGCCAGCACATAGCTGCGAAGCAGAATGCTCCGAACCGGATAATCCCAATTCCGGCACCAATTGGGTCCGTCGCGACACGGGCTATTGCGCCGAAGATGCTGAATAAAACTGCGCCGCCAATGATAAGTCCCAGCATGATTTTCCTCCCTCAAAGAGTTGGGCCTAACGTACTCGCCGGGTATGACATGTTCGCGAGGCAATGAGACATCCCAGCACCGTGTAGATCGTCTGGTCTGCCAGATTTGGTGCAGCGCCCGCTAATCGTGAGGTCGGGGGATCGAGCCCCCCCACCGCTACAGATAGCAGTGACGAGGAAAGACCCCCGGGCAGGACAGCCCCGGGGGTCTTTCCTTGTCATGCGGCCTGACGCTCTCCTTCCCTCGTCTCTCCCGGGGTGACACCGCGGGTGGGAGTCTGGTGAAGACGGAGCCGGCCATCGAGGTTGTGTTGCGATGATGGCGGGAGGGTCGATCGGTCACGCACGCTCAGCCGTGACCGGCCCTGGGCCAAGCGAATCTCGAGGTGCTGCTCCTATCCTCCGCACATCCAGCTCACCGTGCGCGCCCGCAAAGTGCCCCTCCACAGGGCGCCAGGGCTTACGCCAGGATCGTCTGGGCGAGGATCAGTCCCGATAGCCCGGCCAGCAGCCACAGCACGTAGCCGTGAAAGTCCTCCGCGCCGGTGCGGCGGTACCACAAGGCACCGAGCCCCACGCCGATCAGCGACACCGGGAACAGCACCGCACTTTGCCCCAGCAAAGCGGGTGTCACCAGGCCTCCGACTGCGGCCGAGCCGGTGCCCAGCACATCCGTGAAAAGAAAGAAGACGATGAGCGAGGCCCGTCCCATGGCCGCGTGCCGGGGCGAGGAGAAGTACATGATGATGGCTGGCGGCCCGCCCATGGCCAGTGCTCCGTTGAGCACGCCGGACACCACCCCGGTTCCTGTCGCGCCGGCCGCACCCGGTAGATTCTCACGGTGCCGCCCGCTTGCCATGACCAGGGTGGTGGCCAGGACGACGACGCCGATGACCAGGCGCATCGGACGCTCCGGCACCGAGATCAGGACCCAGGTGCCGACGGGAAGCCCCACGAGGACCCCGAGCATGAGCCACTTCAGGGATGCCCAGTGAGCCTCCCGCCACGCCCGGGGCAGCAGCTGGAGGCTCGCGAGGACCTCTAGGATCAGTGCCGTGGGTATCGCGGAGGCGGGAGGCAGAACAGTCGACATGCCGATCACCCACACCATGGAGGCCCCGAAGCCGCCGAACCCGCGGACGAAGCCGCCCACGAGCATGGTCACGATCACCACGGCTAGGGGCAGCCACGAGAGATCCCACACGGTGTCCGCCATCTGCCCAGATTATCCCTGCAGTGCCTGGAGACCGTGGGGTCAGATGCCGCCTGGACGAGGGGGCCAGGAATCCGCAGGATCCACGGGCGTATATGGGAACGATGTAGAGCCCGAGGAGGGACATGCCGCTCTCGTCAAGAAAACGAGCCTGTGTACGAAATCCACCGGGCCCCAGCGCTGCAAACATCCGAACACGCGAGGAGGCCCCAGAGCCGCACCCGGTCCGACCCGGCCGCACCCGGGTTCTCGGAGGGGGCCGTACTAGACTGCCGTCATGGCTAAGACGCATCCGCATATCGAGTTCCCTACCGGGCAGCAGCTTGCCGAGCTTGCCGAGCTTGTCGCGGGTCGAGCGGATGAGATGGCCAGGCTCTACCTGGCATTGCACGAGCTTGTCATCGCCACCGTCCCGGAAGTGCGGTTCTCCGTCGACGAGAAGGATGCGAGCATCGGATACGGCGCGCACCAGTTCGGGTACAACGGCTGGGGCATGGCGGCTGTGACGCCGTATCGCAGATGGGTTTCGCTCACCCTGCTGGACGGTTCCCAGCTGGAGGACCCCCAGGGGCTTCTCATCGGCGAAGCCGTGATGCGGCACGTGAAACCGAAAGCCCTGGACGAGTTCGAACAGCAGCGCGACGCGATCGAAGGTCTCCTGCGAGCCGCGGTCCAACTTCACGCCGGGCAATGAGGCCGGGCAATGACGCTGTACGTTGACGCCCGGGTGTTCCTGCCCGCGGCCGGCCACGCCCCCATATGCCCATCACCTGCACGAGCTCCGCGCAGCAGCAGGCGGGGGACCTCCGCCGAGTGC
>DXGD01000366.1 GCA_019114115.1 Candidatus Nesterenkonia stercoripullorum | reverse complement strand
CGCTTCCGAAGGCGAGCATGTTCCCGGCGATGGGCCATGAATCGGCGGTGGTCTCAGCAGTTGTCATGCGGTCCTCTCCTCTGTGGTGCGACCGTTCGGGCCGACTCGACGTCAGTTCTCGGGGGTACGGTTGCCCGGGGCATCCGTGGGGTCTTCTTGCCGGGCGCCGGAGTGCAGGCTCTCCCCGGTTGCCTCGTCACCGGCCTCCTGGCCGTCCGCCTCTCCGCCTTCGGCCTGAGCAGGTGCGTCCGTCTCGGACCGCTGGAGCATGCTCTCAGCCGCGGCCGAGACGCCCAGCCCCGTACTGGCACTGCGTCCGCGCAGCTTGCTGACCACCGGGGGAACCACGATCAGCAGAATCGCCGCGACGATGAGCGTCGTCGCCACTGGACTGTCCAGCACTGCGCCGAGCACATCGCCCTGCCCGAGAGCTGAAGTCTGCACCAGCGCCTTCTCCAGCAGCGGGCCGATCACCAGCCCAAGCACGAATGGAGCGATCGGGATGTTCAGCCGCTTCATGAAGTACCCGACGACGCCGAAGAACAGCACCACCCAGAGGCTGAAGGAGTTGTTCGACACCGCGAAGGCGCCGATGAATGCCGTGAAGATGATCAACGGGTAGAGGTACCCGTACCGCAGCCTCAGCAGCTGAGCGAAGACAGGCGCCATCGGCAGGTTCAGCACCAGGAGCATGAAGTGACCGATGAGGAAGGACACCAGCAGACCCCAGACCAGCACCGGCTCCTCTTCGAAGAGCAGCGGCCCGGGCGTGATGCCGTAGAGCAGGAAGGCGCCGAGCAGGACGGCCGTCGTCGCGCCTCCCGGGACGCCAAGGGCCAACGTCGGGATGAAAGCGCCATTGGCTGCCGCGCTGGTCGCAGCATCGGGTGATGCCACGCCCTCGATGGCGCCCTTGCCCATCTCCCGGCGGTGCTTGGAGAACTTCTTCTCGGTACCGTAGGCCATGAACGAGGCGAGCGTGGAGCCGGCGCCGGGCAGGATGCCGACGAGGAATCCGATGACCATACCGCGCAGCGTCGGGAAGCCTGAGCGCTTGATCTCCTCCTTGCTCAGCATCAGGTCGCGGAAGCGCGAGCGGATGGGCTTCGGCTGGCCCTTGTCGAGCTGGTTGAGCAGCTCGCCCAGGGCGAAGAGGCCGATCATCACCTCGACGAACGGCACGCCCGACATCAGGTCCACGCTGCCGAAGGTGTAGCGGGCGACGCCGGTGCCGATATCGATGCCGACCGTGCCCACGAGAACGCCGGCAGTGCACACCGCCATGCCCAGCAGCAGGTTCCCCGCAGAGAACATGGAAATCGTAGCCAGTCCGAGGATCATGATCGCCATCAGCTCGACCGGCCCGAACCCGAGCGCCAGGCCGGCGAAGAACTGCGCCAGCGTGAAGAGCAGGAAGACAGTGACCACGGAGGCGGCGAAGGCCGAGATGGCCGAGATGGCCAGTGCCTGACCGGCCTTCCCATTGCGCGCCATCTGATAGCCGTCGAGCGTGGACACCACCGAGGAGGCCTCGCCCGGCGTGGCGATCAGAATCGCGGTGATCGTCGCACCGTACTGGGAGCCGTGATAGATGCCGGCCAGCATGATCAGTGCGGTCAGCGGGTCAAGAGTCAGGGTCAGAGGCAGCAGGATCGCCACACCGGTGGCCGAGCCCAGGCCCGGAAGCAAGCCGATGATCGTACCGAGAAGCGCACCGATGAAGCACCAGATGAGGTTCTCGACGGACAGTGCGGCCTCGAGGCCGATGAGAATATTGTCGATCATTCGAAGGCTCCCTCGAAGACGCCCATCGGAAGCGGCACCTGCAGCACCACGATGAACAGGATGTATGCCAGCACGGCCGCACCGACTGTGACCAGCAGCGAGGTCACCACGGGCATCCGCTCGACCCCTATGCTCAGCGCCGGGATCAGCAGGAGCAGCGACAGGATGAGCCCGAGCACAGGTACCAGCAGCAACGCGATGGTGATCAGCCCGAACACCACGAGGAGTTTGATGACCGTGCGGCGGCTCAGGGGCGCGGCTTCATCCTCTACGCCCGAGTCACCGGCCAGGCGCGACCGGCCGCGCAGCTCCTGCATCACCAGCAGAAGCCCCAGCACGACGAGCAGGATGGAAGCGTACCGCGGAAGATAGGCGGGACCCACCTGGCCGTCTGCGGAGTACATCTCGTACTGCAGGGACCCGAGGAAGAATCCGAAGCCGAGCAGGGTCAGCACCGCATAGGCGATGAGCACGCCGGAGCGCCGCCGGCTCCGGCCGGCTGTCTCGGCGGGACGGGTGCGTTCGTCGATTGTTCTAGTCACCGAAGTACTCCTGGATCTCCGCGTCGTAGTCATCGAGATACTCCTCGAACTCATCGCCGTAGAGCTGCTTCTCGACCAGCAGGTCGCTCTCGATGTACTCGTCGTAGGTGTCGGTCTCCACCGCGCGCTTCATCTCATCCACCCAGAAATCCCGCGCGGATTCGGAGATGTCCGGTGGGGCGAGGAATCCGCGCCAGAGGATGACGGTGCCGTCGATGCCCTGCTCCTCGGCGGTCTCGATATCGGCGAGGGTCTCGTTGTCGCTGTAGCGTTCCGTGCCGAAGGTGCACAGGCCCTTCATCTCCCCGGCCTCGATGTACTGCTCGACCGAGGCCGCGCTGGCGGGCGCGATGTCGATCTGGCCGCCCAGCAGGCCCGTCGTGACCTCTCCGGAGGAACCATAGGGCACCGTGTTGGACTCCAGGCCGGCGCTGTCCATATGGTGCAGGACCATCCCATCGGCACCGTAGGTCCCGCTGACGCCGGAGAAGATGTCTTCGGTCTTGCTCGCTTCGATGACATCGGCGCAGGTGTCGTACTCGGAGTCGCCTGCGGCCACCAGCATGCGCGAGTCCTCGGCGAACATGCCGATCGGGGTGAAGTCCTTGTACGTCCAGTCCACGTCGACGCCGTCTTGCAGCGGCAGGGTGTGGATGGCGGTCTCCGCCTTGACCAGGTGCTGCGGTTCTCCGGCAAGGCTATGGATATAGGACCAGCCCACCGCACCGCCACCGCCCTCGCGGTTCTCCACCACGGTGTTGTAGCCCTCGGCGCCTTCGTTCATCGCCTCGGACATCGCCCGCGTCGCCCGGTCGCTGCCGCCTCCGGCGGCCATGGACACGACCACGCGGATAGTGCCTGAGGCGGAATAGTCCTCCTCCTCGGCAGCTTCAGAGCTGCCGGAGCAGCCGCTCAGCACAAGGCCAGCCGACGCCGCACCGGCGGCGAGCAGGGTGACAGTGCGTTTCATGGAAATACCTTTCCCGTCCGATATCGCTGCAGTCGGCCTCAGGGGCGCGGCGCAGCCCGAGACTCACGCCGCGGAGGGCTCGTTGATCCGACGCGTGGCGACGGCGACGGCGATATCGTAGGCGTTCTGTGTGGAGGTCAGGCTCGCTTTGCCCGTGCCGACGAGGTCGAAGGCCGTGCCGTGTGCCGGTGTGGCGATCAGCACGGGCAGACCGCCCTGCACTGTCACGCCGCCGTCGAAACCGAGCAGCTTCATCGCGACCTGCCCCTGGTCGTGGTACTGGGTGACGATGCCGTCGAAACGGTCACGCGCCAGGAAGATCGTGTCCGAGGGGAAGGGGCCCAACGCGTCGATCCCGCGCTGCTGAGCGCGCTCGATACCGGGCTTGATCTCGTCGATCTCCTCGCGGCCGAACAGGCCGTTCTCGCCTGCATGGGGGTTCAGCGCAGCGACGCCGATCCGGGGCTCGTCGATGCCGGAGTCGTGGAGGACGTCGTGCAGCAGTTGAATGGCCTTGTCGACGTTGTCCGCAGTCACGCCGGAGGCGACATTGCTGATGGACACGTGGGAGGTGACCCGCGCCGTCCACAGCTTGTCCAGGATGTTGAGCTCTGAGGTGGTGCCGGAGAAGTCGAGCTCCTTGGCGAACCAGCGCAGCTCGTCCTCCTCGTGCATCCCGGCCATGTGCAGGCTGGTCTTGTTCAGCGGGGTGAAGACGATGCCGTCGATCTCCCCGGCCCGGGCCATGGCCAGCGCACGGCGGAGCTGGTGCATGACGCGCGCTCCGGCAGCCTCACTGACCTCGCCAACGGCCACGCGCTGCGCAGGCGCTGAATCATCGCTGCGCAGGACCGCATGGCCAGCCTGCGGCTCATCGCTGAGCGGCACACTCACGCCCGCAGAGGAGGCAGCCTCTTCGACTTCGCTGCGGTCCGCCAGGACGTAGACGACGGCCTTGTTCAGGTTCTCCGGCTCCGCGAGCAGGCGAGCACCCAATTCCGGTCCGATCCCCGCAGGGTCTCCCAGAACGACGGCGATCTTCGGCAGGTTTTCCAATGCGGCCATGGGCATCAACTTTCTCTGGTGAATGCGGCGATGAACGCCCCGGCGCGTCCATCGCCGGCCAGGGCCCCACTCATGCTGCGTCATATGCTTTGTGATCTACGCCTCAAGAGAGACGTGACCCATATCCTATAGGATATTTTCGTGTACCGCATCACATGATGCACGCAAGCGGCTCCTGGTGATTCACTAGAACTGCAGAATTCCGAGCGAAACGAGATGCGATGACCTCTCCAGCAGACCACCGCGGCCTCCCACCCCAATCAGGAGCATCGGGCCGCGCCGTCGCTCGCCGTGCCCTGCGAGACAACGTCCACGACATGCTGCTGGAGAAGATCCTGGATGGCTCCGCCCCGGCAGGAGGCTCGCTCAGCATTGATGCGCTGGCTCGCGAGCTCGAAGTCTCCCCCACGCCCATCCGTGAAGCACTGGCCCAGCTGGAGCACACAGGGCTGGTCTCGCGGGTCGCGCTGAAGGGCTATCGCGTCGCGCCGCTGATGTCGCAGAGTGAACTCGAGGAGCTCTTCGACATGCGGATGGTGCTGGAGCTGGCCGCCGCCGAGCGGGCAGCCCCCAGCGCAGCCACCCTCCTACCGGATCTGCGCCGGGCCCATGCCGAGCACCGGCTGGCTGCCGAAACGGTGCAGGAGCTGCGTCAGCACGGGACGGAGCCCCATGGATTCGCGGATCTCCGCGCATACTTCGAGGCCGACTGGGGTTTCCACCTGGCATTCTTCCGCGCCAGCGGGAATCGCTTTCTGCTGCGGACCTGCGAATCGCTGGGGTCCCACGTGCAGCGCCTGCGGCAGACCGCCAACCGAGGCGTCCTGGACATGGAAGAGGCGCTGGAAGAGCATGGCCGCATTCTCACGGCCTTCGAAACCGGCGGCACTCACGACGTCGTCCACGCCGTGCGGGAGCATCTCCAGGCAGTCACCCGACGGGCCACAGCGGATAATGAGGTGCTCAGGAAATCACCTGAAGAGCCCGCTGCGCGCTGACCCTCCCAGGCAGGAGAAGCAGGCAGGAGCACCAGGCAGGAACAGCGCGCAGCTGCGGCTCTCGGGCGCCCTCAGGCCCCTTGGCGGCCCGCGATGCGCAGCAGCTGCAGGTAGCCCTCCAGCTGCCAGGCGGTGCGCCCGACGAAGAGCCCGTCCACGCCGTCGATGCCCAGCAGCTCAGCGGCATTGTCGAGGTTCACGGAGCCCCCGTAGAGAATCCCCTCGACGGTCTCGCCGAACTCGGCCTCCAGGGCGCGGAACGGCTTGCGAAGCTCCTCGACGGTCGCTGGGCGACCGTTCTCCCCGATGGCCCAGATCGGCTCATAGGCGATCAGGACGCCGTCGAGATCTTCCTGGGACAGCCCTTGGAGCGCGCCGCGAGCCTGGTCGAGGATGTAGGCGGCTGACTCTCCGGCGTCGCGGACTGAGCCCGGCTCCCCGATGCACAGCAGCGCACGCAGGCCATGCCGGCGCGCGGCCTGCACCTTCCAGCGCGTGGTCTCCACTGTCTCGCCGAAATGCTCTCGACGCTCGGAATGACCGATTTCCACCAGCTGAGCTCCGGCGTCGCGGACCTGGGGGACGGAGACCTCCCCGGTCCAGGCTCCTGACTCCTCCCAGTGGGCGTTCTGGGCGCCGAGGACGACGCCGGCGTCGTCCTCCCCCTGCGGCCCGGCCAGGACGCGCGAGGTCGCAGCGATAGCCGTGTGCGGCGGGATGATGAACGGCTGGAGACCCGCGGCGAGGCCGGGCTCCGCACGAAGGGCGGCGGCCAGTCCGGAGGCGTAGTCGCGGGCCTCGGCCAGCGTCTTGTTCATCTTCCAGCTGGTGCCGATCCAGCGCGTCCTGCCCTGAACCGTGCTGGCCCCAACGCTCACTTGCCCTCCAGCCGCTCGGCAAGTGCCGTCATGAGCTGGGAGAAGGACACAGCGCCTGGGTCCGGGGTGCCCAGCGAGCGCTCTCCGAGGACGCGCGAGCGTCCGAGCCGGGCCGTGAGCTCTGCTGTCTGCGCTGCCGCCTCGGTAGCCGCCGCGGCAGCGGAGGCAACGGATTCACCAAGCGCTGCGGAACGCTCGAAATCGCGCTCCAGCGTCTCGGCGAAGGGCACCGCGGCGTCGATCATGGTCTTGTCACCGGGCTGCGCACCACCCAGTCGGCGGACTGCCCCTACGGCCGAGGTCAGCGCAGCGACGACGGCCGCAGCATCAGCTGCCGAATCATCGCTGAGCGCACCGCCGGCGGCGGTGAGGGCGGCGCCCCACAGAGCGCCGGATGTGCCACCGGCTGATTCCGCCCATGCCGTGCCGGCGTGAACCAGGATGGTCCGGGCGCCGGCTCCGCGCTCGAGGGCCTTGGCGCCGGCCTCTTCTGCGCCTTTGGAGCCCAGGACCATGCCCTGACCGTGGTCGCCGTCTCCGGCGATGGCGTCGATCGCGCCCCATTCCTCTTCGTGCTCAGCGCACAGGCCCGCGATCATGGCCAGGACGCCCTGCAGACGCGAGGCCAGCTCCTGGG
>DXGD01000365.1 GCA_019114115.1 Candidatus Nesterenkonia stercoripullorum | reverse complement strand
CGTTAAATAAGAAATATTAAAGAAAATTTGATTTTTTTATGAATATTGCTTATTTGAAAACGAAACAACTAATTTTATGGTATATTAGTTGACAGTTACTTAATTAAGGATCCGGCATTTAAAAAGGAATTTGAAAACGAAACAACTAAGTTAGAGAGTGCCATTGCATTAACTACCTACATGACCTTCTACTTCCGGACCTGGAAGATGTCACTGGCTGCGATACTCGGTCTGTTCTTCGTGGTGATCACCACCGCGGGCGTGTATTCGGCCACCGGGTTCGAGGTCACGCCCAGCGCGATCATCGGATTCCTCACGATCCTGTCCTACGCCCTTTACGACACCATGGTCGTCTTCGACAAGATCCGTGAGAATGTCACAGACCTGGGGGAGCAGAAGAACCAGACCTTCACCGAACGGGTGAACCTGGCGGTCAACCAGACGCTGGTGCGCTCCATCAACACGTCCGTGGTGGGCATCCTCCCGGTCGGGTCGATCCTGTTCATCGGCGCCTGGCTGCTGGGTGCCGGGACGCTGCAGGACATTGCGCTCTCGCTCTTCGTCGGCATTATCGTCGGTACCCTGGCGACGATCTTCGTACAGGCTCCGCTGTACGCGCGGATGCGCCGGGGCGACGCTGATATCGCCTCACACACCCACGAAGTGCTGCGACTCAGGTCGGAGCGGGATCTGCCCCGCATCACCTCCTCTGGCACCCCGGTTGATCGTCGGGGCAATGCGGTGGAATTCCCGCCGCTGCCGGAGGAGGAACCGGTCGCGCAGGACGACGAATTCGTCCCCGACATCGTGGTGACCACCTATGAGCCAGGTGGCGGGGGACGGTCCGGACAGCGCTGAACCACGCTGCCTCGAGGCTGGACCTGGGCTGAATCGGCGTATAGGGCATATGAGAGTTAGAATTGCCCACACACTGGATTCATCTACGCCAGACACCTCGTCATCGTCCTGGAAGAAGGTCTGCATCGGTGAACGAAGACGGCAGGCTCCCTGTTGGCACTCCGCATTCGACGGCCCATACGGCAACTGACGGTCCGCAGCACAACGGCGCCGCGGTCAGTGCTGCCTCCCCGCCTGTGTCCCGGCAGCATCGTGCTGTCGGCGTGGCGAAGGAGCCCTCGTCGTCGCCGCTGCTGGAGCCGCTGTTGCGCGCTATCAGGGCCAACGGAGACCACCAGGACCTGGCCCTCATCGAACGGGCCTTCGAGGTGGCCCATCACCACCACCGGGATCAGAAGCGCAAGAGCGGCGACCCCTACATCACCCATCCGATCGCGGTGGCCACTATCCTGGCAGAGCTCGGGCTCTCCGGTCCGACGTTGGCGGCTGCGCTGCTGCATGACACCGTCGAGGACACCGAGTACAGCCTTGCCCAGCTGACCAGCGATTTCGGTGATGAGATCGCACTGATGGTCGATGGCGTCACCAAGCTGGACAAGCTGAAGTTCGGCGATGCCGCGCAGGCCGAGACAGTGCGCAAGATGGTCCTGGCGATGGCCAAGGACATTCGCGTACTGATGATCAAACTCGCCGACCGGCTGCATAATGCCCGGACCTGGCGGTATGTCACCGCAGAATCGAGCGCCCGGAAGGCGAAGGAGACGCTGGAGATCTTCGCCCCGCTCGCGCACCGGCTGGGCATGAACACGATCAAATGGGAGCTCGAGGATCTCTCCTTCGCGGCGCTCTACCCGAAGGTGTACGAAGAGATCGTCCGCCTGGTGGGGGACCGTACGCCCCAGCGTGAGAAATTCCTCACTGAGGTGCGCCAGCTGATCGCAGACGACCTCAATGAGGCGAGCATTTCGGCCACGATCACTGGCCGCCCCAAGCACTACTACTCGATCTACCAGAAGATGATCGTGCGCGGCAAGGAGTTCGACGATATCCACGACCTCATGGGCGTGCGCGTACTCGTGGACTCCGTGCGCGACTGCTACGGCGCGCTGGGGGCATTGCACGCTCGGTGGAACCCCTTGCCGGGGCGGTTCAAAGACTATATCGCCATGCCGAAGTTCAATATGTACCAGTCCCTGCACACCACAGTGCTGGGGCCGCAGGGCAAGCCGGTCGAGGTGCAGATCCGCACCTATGACATGCACCGGCGGGCGGAATACGGCGTCGCCGCACACTGGAAGTACAAGGCCAAGTCAGGCCAGAGGGCTTCTGCGGCCGATGCAGCCTCGAACTCCTCAGGGCAGGAGGCCGGCGGGACGGCGACGCAGCGCAGTCAGTCCACAGAGGATATCGGGTGGCTGCGATCGTTGGTCGACTGGCAGTCGGAGACCAAGGACCCCGATGAGTTCCTGGACTCTTTGCGCTTCGAGATCAACGCCAAAGAGGTCTTCGTCTACACCCCCCGCGGTGAAGTGGTCTCTCTGCCGGCGGGCTCCACGCCAGTGGACTTCGCCTATGCGATCCACACTGACGTGGGGCATAAGACCATTGGGGCGAGGGTCAATGGAAAGCTCGTCCCGCTGAGCTCAGAGCTGCACCACGGTGATTGGGTGGAGATCTTCACCTCCAAAGCGGAGAGCGCCGGTCCCAGCAACGACTGGATCCAGTTCGTGAAGAGCGCTCGGGCACGGAATAAGATCCGGCAGTGGTTCTCCAAGGAACGCCGTGAAGAATCGATCGAGCGTGGCAAGGAAGCCCTGACCAAGGCCATCCGGAGGTCTAACCTTCCGCTGCAGAAGGTGATGAACCCGGATGTGCTGGCCGAAGTGGCTGATAGGCTGCACTACGCCGATCTCTCCGGGCTCTACGCGGGCGTCGGGGAAGACCATGTCTCCACCCAGAACGTCATCGAGCACCTGGGCGCACTGTTCGACACGGAAGAGGAAGAGTCGGAGGAACTCG
>DXGD01000364.1 GCA_019114115.1 Candidatus Nesterenkonia stercoripullorum | reverse complement strand
CCACGACGCGCTACGGCCGCCATGCCGTCCTGGAGCTGACCGAGATGCTCGCCGACGACGGCGCCCTCAGGGACAGCTCACGACGAGAGCTGCTGCGTTCCCTGGCCACTACCGCGACGAACGACCCGCTGGCAGCGCCGGCCTCGCCGAAGAAGCGCGGCGGAGCCACCGGCGGTGACACCACCGCGGCAGGCGAGAGCGAGGCAGGCGACAGCGGGGCAGCCCAGCACACAGGCATGACCGGACCCCGGCTGCGCCGCCTGCTGGAACCGCCCGCGCCGCTCTCCGTCGCCGCACGGGCGGCAGTGCTGTGCCTGGCCATTGCCCTGCTGGCAGTGCCCACCGCACTCATGCTGCTGCCCTGAACAGGCACGCACTGCTGCGCTGAACGCGAGCCCTCACTGCTGCGCCAGGAAGTCCTCTGCGCCGCCCACAAGCTCAGTATGCCCCTGGTCCAGATCCTCACGACCGACCAGGGCAGCGATCTCGGCAGCGAATTCCTCCACGGAGTAGAGCTTCCCGGCGGATTCCCTGCGGTTCTCGATGGCCCCGGGCTCCGCGCGCTCCAGCAGCGTGGCGGTGATGGTCCCTTCGATCATGTCGCCGGAGACCACTGTCAGCGTGATGCCCCTGGCGTCGAGCTCGGGGATGAGCTCCCGCAGCGCGTCCTCGCCAGCACGCTTGGACTTCGCGACCGGCTCATAGGAGTCCATAGTGGGCGTCTGATAGATGAAGTGCGCCTGGTGGCTGGTGACGAAGACGACCTGGGAGCCCTTCGGCATCCTGTCCATGGCGGCGCGCAGCAGCAGCACCTGGGCATCGCGGTTGAGCATCAGGGCGTAGTCCTCGCCGCGACCGGCCTCCATGCCGCCGGAGGCGTTGAGGACCAGCACATTGAGCGAGCCGAAGTTCTCGACTGCGGCATCGACCAGCGCCTGGGCTCCTTCCGCCTCGGTGAGGTCAGCGCCCACCGCCACAGCGCGCCCGCCGGCTTCCTCGACCTGCTTCACCACTTTCGCCGCGCGGGGCGCCTTCTGCCGGTAATTCACGACGACGCCGGCCCCACGGCCCCCGAGCAGCTGCGCCGTCGCAGCACCTATCCCCCGCGAGGAGCCGGTGACGATGACACCGTATCCCTCCAGGTCGCGGTCGTTCGGCGTTGAGGTCTGGTCTGCGTGCTGGTCGCCCATAGTGTGGAATCCTTCGTTGCGATGCTGTCGTGTGGGTGTGCTGGTGAAGATGCGATGGTGATAGCTCCGTCGGCGCGGACGCAGTCGTCACGCCGTGATGAAGACGCCGGCCGTGAAGGCCCAGGAGCCCCGGTCAGTGACCCATACCGAGGCCGCCGTCGACGGGGATCACCGCGCCTGAGATGTAGGCGGCCTCCTCGGAGGCGACCCAGCGGACCGCTCGGGCGACGTCGTCGGTCTCGGCGAAACGTCCGGCGGGGATGCTCTCGAGGTACTTCTTCTGGGTGGCCTCGTCCAGTGCGTCCGTCATGTCCGAACGGACGAACCCGGGGGCCACGACGTTCGCGGTGATGCCGCGTCCGCCGAGTTCACGGGTGAGCGAACGAGCCATGCCGATCAGCCCCGACTTGGACGCCGAATAGTTGATCTGGCCGGGTGAGCCATAGAGGCCGACCACCGAGGAGATGAGGACGACGCGGCCCCGGCGCAATTTCAGCATCCCTTTGGAAGCGCGCTTCAGGACACGGAAAGCGCCGGTGAGGTTCGTGTCGAGCACGTCGGTGAAATCGTCCTCGCCCATCCGCAGCAGGAGGGTGTCCCGGGTGATGCCGGCATTGGCGATGAGCACCTCCACGGGGCCGTGGGCTTCCTCCACCTGGGTGAAGGCGGCGTCGACGGAGGCGGCATCGGTGACGTCGGCGGCGACCCCGAGGGCACCCTCGGGCGCTTCGCCGGTTCGCGTGGTCACAGCCACTTTGTCACCATCGGCGATGAAGTGCTCGGCAATGCTGCGGCCGATGCCCCTGTTGCCGCCGGTAATGAGTACGCTGCGTCCGCCCATAGTTCTTCCTCTTTCTGGCTTGGAGTCTCTCACCGTTGAGCCGCCCGCATGCGCTGGGCCTCTCTGGCACGCTCACTGGTTGTGCGGCGGCAAGCAGCACACCGCAGTCTCTCGCAGACCACTGTATGTCAGAGCACCAGTGACCGTCGCGTCACATCGCCGGGGTGTGTTCAGGTTCGGCGCCTAAACTAGTGGGGTGCATGATCCCGTTCAGTCGATCACCTCGGCACCGCAGAAGCACTCTGAGGAGCAGCGCGCGCGGATGATCCGCTACGCCATCTCGATGACAGTGCGCGTCGTGTGCTTCATCTTAGCCGTCGTGATGCAGAACTGGCTGACGTGGGTCTTCCTCGCGCTGGCCGTCGTGCTGCCGTATATCGCGGTGACCCTGGCCAATGCTGGCACGGACCGATACCTGCACAGCGGCGAAGAGTCCCCGCAGCCGCCGTCACCGCTTCTCGCCCAGAGTCAGTCCGCGCATGCGCAGTCCCGCGGCCCGGCTGAACCCCTCGAGTGGTGGGAGGACACTGCCGTCTTCGGCGACGCCGCGGAATCGGACTCGGGCGTGGACTCGGACTCGCAGCCGGGCTCCGGACAGGATCAGGCAGAGACGATCGAAGGTGAGATCGTCCGAGAGGACGAGCCCCCGACCACGACGTCGTGACCAGGCCACCCCGCGGCCTGCAACACCGCACGCCCGAGCCTCGGACCTGAGATACTGGAGACGATGGACCTTCGCACTATGCTCGCCAGCGGCTCCTCCGAGCAGCCGCAGCCTCAGGACGCGCCGGATGTTCCCGAGTGCTCGCGCAAGGCATGCCGCGCGGCCGCTGTCTGGCAGGTCAAGTGGAATAACCCCAAGATCCACACGCCTGCGCGGCGGAAGATCTGGCTCGCCTGCGATGAGCACCGCCCATGGCTGGAGCACTTTCTGCAGCAGCGGCTCTTCTGGCGCAGCACCGAACCGCTCGGAGCAGGCAGCTCCGAAGAGTCCGGTGCAGGCAGCTCCGAAGAGCCCGGTGATGCTGACCAGGCAGGCAGCGGCCCTGCCGGCGAGCCGCCCTCATGAAACGGTACGCGTTCCTGCTCAGCGGGACCTGGCTAGGGTGGCTTGCGCTGTGCGTAGCATTCGCCGTGGCCTGCGTCTTCCTCGGCCATTGGCAGCTGGACCGGCGCGAGCAGGCGATGCAGGAGATCAATCGCGTCGTCGCCAACTACGATGAGCCCGCGCTGGACTACTCGCAGGCCCGGGACCTCTTCGACGCTCCGTCCGACGACGACGAATGGCGGGTCGTGCAGGTAGAGGGACAGTACCGCCCGGACGATACCGTGCTCGTGCGCAATCGCGCCCACCAGGGATCCATCGGTTATGAAGTGCTCGTGCCATTCGAGGAGTCACAGACCGGCGACGTCCTCATCGTGGATCGCGGCTGGCTCCCCACGGCCAGCGACGACGGCTCTCGTCCTGCGCACCTTCCCGATCCGCCCTCAGGTGAGGTCGAGCTGGAGGTGCGCATCAAACCCTCAGAGGCCGCCATCGACCGCGACGCCCCGGACGGTCAGGTCGCCTCGATCGACCTGGCCGCGATCGAGGACGACCTCGGCTACCCCATCGTGGACGGTGCGTATGCCCTGATGGGCGAGGAGTCCCCCGAGCCCGATGTGCAGCCGTCCCAGTTGAGCCGACCGGCCCTGGATGAGGGCCCGCACCTCTCCTATTCGCTGCAGTGGTACGCCTTCGGGCTGCTGAGCTTCGTCGGCTGGGGGTATGCGGCCCGACTGCACGTCCGCTCGCTGGAGGCCGATGCCAGCCTCGGGCTGGAAGAGGATGCACGCCATTCGGCCCATGGGACCTCCCGGCAGGAGCGACTGAGAGAGATCCGGCGCCGGGACAGGCTCCGGACAGGCAAGCTGACCGACGAGGACTACGAGGACGCCTGGGTGGAGCGCCACTCCAGCAGCCGGTAACAGCTGACTCAGGTGCCGCGATGGGGCGCGGCTGGCGAGGCGACGGTGACGCGGGCCGGGCCACACCCCCGGCGCCTCACGCAGCTTTCACTCCAGGGTGATGAGGTCCTCGTACTCGCTGGTGTACAGGTCCTCCACGCCGTCGGGCAGCAGGACGACCCGCTCCGGGCTGAGCGCTTCGACGGCGCCAGGGTCGTGCGAAATCAGCACGACAGCCCCTTCATAGGTGCGCAGGGCCGCCAGGATCTCCTCTCGGGACGCCGGGTCGAGGTTATTCGTGGGCTCGTCGAGCAGCAGCACATTCGCTTTGGAGGCCACCAGTGTCGCCAGCGCCAGTCGAGTCTTCTCTCCGCCGGAGAGGACCTCAGCGGGTTTGTCGACGTCGTCGCCGGAGAACAGGAAGGAGCCGAGGATCTTGCGCTGGTCGGTGTCATTGAGGAACGGCGCCGCGGTCTTCATGTTCTGCAGTACTGAACGCTCAGTGTCGAGCATGTCGTGCTCCTGCGCGAAGTAGCCGATCTTCAGTCCGTGACCGTGGATGACGCCGCCCCGGTCAGGCTCGGTCTGCCCTGCCAGCAGTCGCATGAGCGTCGTCTTGCCCGCACCGTTGTAGCCCAGGATGACCACCCTGGAGCCGCGATCCACAGCCAGGTCCAGTCCGGTGAAGATCTCCAGCGAGCCATAGGACTTCGTCAGGCTCTCGGCCATGAGCGGCGTCTTCCCGCAGGACTGCGGGGTGGGGAAGCGAATATTGGCGACCCGCTCGGCCTGGCGCTCCCCCTCGACACCGGCCATCATGCGGTCGGCACGCCGGAGCATGGTCTGCGCGGCCTGCGCCTTCGTCGCCTTGGCACGCATCTTCTCAGCCTGTGCCCGCAGTGCCACGGCCTTCTTCTCAGCGTTGGCGAACTCGCGCTTGCGGCGCGCTTCATCCTGCTCACGCTGGGCGAGGTACTTCTTCCAGCCCATCGCATAGACGTCGACGGTCTGCCGGTTCGCATCGAGGTAGAGGACCTTGTTGACGGTCTCCTCGATCAAGTCCACATCGTGGGAGATGATGAGGACTCCCCCGGGGAACGTCTTCAGGTGCTCGCGCAGCCAGGCGATCGAATCGGCGTCCAGGTGGTTCGTGGGCTCGTCCAGCAGCAGCGTATCGGCGTCGGAGAACAGGATGCGGGCCAGCTCCACACGACGCCGCTGCCCGCCGGAGAGGGTGCGCAGCGGCTGCGAGAGGATGCGCTCGGGAAGGTCGAGGTTCGCGCAGATCGTCGCAGCCTCAGCCTCGGCGCTGTAGCCCCCGGCAGCCGTGAAACGGGCTTCCAGACCGGAATAGCGGTTCATGGCCTTGTCCCTGACGGCGTCGTCGGCGGAGGCCATTTCCTCCTCGGTCTGACGCATCTTCGACACGACGACGTCGAGCCCGCGGGCGGAGAGAATCCGGTTCCGCGCCAGCTGCTCCATATCGTCGACCCGGGGGTCCTGCGGCAGGTAGCCGACGGAACCGCGTCGATCCACGCTGCCACCTCCAGGCGCAGATTCTCCGGCCAGCACCCTGGTCATCGTGGTCTTGCCGGCGCCATTGCGCCCGACCAGGCCTATCTTGTCCCCGAAATCGATACGGAAGGAGACATCGTCCATGAGCAGCCGCGCACCGACACGCAGCTCGAGGTTGGACACATTGATCACAGCGGAGACAGGTTCTCTCTGATGGAGGGCACGGCTAGACGAACGACAGCCGGGGGACCGCAATATCCTACCGGAGGGGCAGGACTCGGGGCGAGTCTGATGACCAAGGTCACCTTCGAGTATGCTCGTGGAGTCTCGTGCCCCTTCAGGCCGAGGTGTGATGACATCTGACTGACTTCGTCCGTGGAAGGCGCCCTGTGACCCCTGCTGACCCGCTGCCACGGGCGGAATCTGCGCCGCAGCAGACCATCACGCTCTCCGGGATCGCCGTCGACGCTGAGGACTCCTCAGGGACGTCCCGTCGCATCCTCCACCCAGTCTCCCTCGTGATCGATCAGCAGCGCACCGCAGTCATAGGTGCCAATGGTTCCGGTAAATCCACATTCCTGCGGGTCATCGCCGGGCTGCTCTCCCCTGCGGCCGGTGAGCTGTCCTTCAGCCCGCAGACTCCGCGCACGGGGTTCATCTTCTCCAATCCGCAGGCCCAGCTCATCATGCCCGTAGTCGGTGAGGACATCGACTTCTCCCTGCGCCGGCTCATCCGCTCCCCGCGTGAACGGGCGCAGCGGGTGGCGGAGATCCTGGCCTCCGTGGACTTGGCCGACCGGGTGGACTCCAGCATCTACGATCTGTCCTCCGGCGAACGCCAGAAAGTCGCTCTCGCCGGGGTCTTGGCGACACAGCCGGGGCTCGTGCTGGCCGACGAGCCGACCACGCTGCTGGACCTGCGCAATGCTGCGGAGTTCCAGCGCCGGCTGCTCACCCTCTCAGCGCCGCTGATCTATGCCACCCACGATCTCGACTTCGCCAGCGCCGCCGACCGCGTCATCGTCTTCGACTCGGGCCGGATCATCGCCGACGGCGAGCCGCGAGCTGCCGTCGCCGCCTACCGCGAGCGCGCACTCTCCGAGGACTAGGGGAGAGAGCGCGCGGGTTCCCGCACTGTCACTGCGCACTACCGCATGGACCGCCCCATAGCGGGACGCGGCCGATTACGGTGAGCGTGTGTACACCATCGCTAAGATCTCAGCCGACACCTACTGGCGCTTCCTGCGTGACTACCCGGAGGCCAGCTATCAGCAGACGCCCCAATGGGGTGCTGCCCGGTCGGTGCAGTGGAAGCCGGAGCTCGT
>DXGD01000363.1 GCA_019114115.1 Candidatus Nesterenkonia stercoripullorum | reverse complement strand
TCGACGATCCCACGGCGGATCGCCATCACAGCATCCTGCAGTCGCTGGGACTGCCGACGACCTACCGCGACGACCGCTGGAACCAGCTGCTCGAGGGGATCCGCCGGGACAAGAAGAACCGTGGAGACCAGTTGCGCTTCGTCCTGCTCAACGGCCAGGGGATGCCCGCGACAGTGGAGATCCCCGATGCCTCGATTCTGTTCGCCACGTATCAGGAGATCGCCGAGAGCGTCTCCGGAACGAGCGTCTCTCTCTAGAGCACTGCCTGCGTTCCCAATCGAGAACGCACAGTGCGCGAAAAGGGCGCGGATCGGTTCATCCTGATGAGGCTGTAGAATCTACAGGCGCTGCTCAATAGAGGACGGCCACGCCAGGTGGTCGTCATACGTACCGACGAAAGGCTCCTGCGTGGCCAGCTCGAATGACATCAAGAACGGCTCCGTGCTGAAACTGGAAGGCCAGCTCTGGAACACTTTGGAGTTCCAGCACGTCAAACCCGGAAAAGGCGGGGCGTTCGTCCGCACGAAACTGAAGAACATCACCTCGGGCAAAGTAGTGGACAAGACGTTCAACGCCGGCGCGAAGGTCGAGTTCGCCACAGTGGACCGGTCGAACTACCAGTACCTCTACGCTGACGGGGACGACTTCGTCTTCATGGACCTGCGTGACTACGACCAGATCGCGGTTCCCAGCACCGTCGTCGGCGATGCCGCGAACTTCATGCTGGAGTCCCACGAAGTCGTCATCGCCATGTATGAGGGCACGCCCCTCTACCTGGAGATGCCTCCTTCAGTGGTCCTGGAGATCACCTACACAGAGCCGGGGCTGCAGGGCGACCGGTCGAACGCGGGCACGAAGTCCGCGACGGTGGAGACCGGCGCTGAAGTCCAGGTTCCGCTGTTCGTGGACCAGGGCACCAAGATCAAGGTCGACACCCGGACCGCCGAGTACCTCGGCCGCATCAGCGAGTGACCGTGACGTCATCATCGGCTTCGTCGTCGCGGTCGTCGACGTCTGCGCGCAGCAAGGCCCGCCGCCGCGCCCTGGAGATCCTCTTCGAGGCAGAGCAGCGCGGGGCCACTCCGATGGATGTCCTGCGACTGCGTCGTGAGAAGGGCGACCTTGTCGTCAACGACTATGTCGTCGCGATCCTGGACGGCGTCGCGCGCCATCAGGAGGATATCGACGAGCTGCTGTCCACCTACGCCCGTGGCTGGACGCTCGAGCGCATGCCGCGCGTCGACGTCATGGCGCTGCGCATCGGCGCATGGGAGCTCTTGCACAATGACGAGGTCCCCGACGCCGTGGCGCTGAGCGAGGCGGTGTCGCTGGTCCGCCAGCTGTCCACGGACGAATCGCCGAAGTTCGTCCACGGGCTGCTCGGCCGGCTGGAGAAGCTCAAGCCCACACTGGGCTGAGTCGTGCGCAGCAGCAGGATCGTGTCCTGACTCGTCGAAGTGCCGGGCCACTCGGCATGACGTAGACTAAGAGCTGCGATACGGTCGAGCTGTTCGGCCGGATGAGAGGCTCTGCGGAGTTCTCCCGCGCGATAGAACTGTCCTCCTTTAAGGATCGTCCTGTGAGGCGAGGAAGGAGTGTCCGGTGACTGAGTCTCATACGACGATGCCCGAGACCGCTCAGGTCATGTCAGCCTCTGATATCGACCGTGCATTGACCAGGATCGCCCACGAAGTGGTCGAGGCCCACCGAGGAGTCGACAGGCTCGTCCTGATGGGCATCCCACGACGCGGAGCCCCCTTGGCCCGCAGGCTCGGCGAACGGCTGGCGCGGATCGACCCCGCCTTCGACGTCGAGGCCTCCCTGGGTGCACTGGACATCACGCTGTACCGCGATGATCTGTCGACCTCGGCTCCACGCACCCCGGAGCCGACGCTCGTGCCCGGCTCAGGCGTCGACGACGCCACTGTGGTGCTCGTCGACGACGTGCTCTACTCCGGCAGGACCATCCGCGCCGCGCTCGATGCCCTCTCGGCGCTCGGCCGCCCGCGCGCAGTGCGGCTGGCGGTGCTGGTGGACCGGGGCCACCGGGAGCTGCCCATCCGGGCAGACCATGTGGGCAAGAACTTGCCCACATCCCGGGAGGAGCGCGTCGGCGTCGCCCTGGCCGACGTCGATGGCGTCGCTGCCGCAGATGAAGGCGTATTCATCCACCGAGGAGCCGCCGTATGAGGCACCTGTTGTCCACCTCTGCGCTGAGCCGCGAAGACGCTCTGAACATCCTGGATACGGCCGAGGAGATGTCCGGGGTCGCCACCCGCCATGTGAAGAAGCTTCCCACGCTGCGTGGCCGCACTGTGGTGAACCTGTTCTTCGAGGACTCGACCCGCACCCGGATCTCCTTCGAGGCCGCCTCAAAGCGCCTCTCCGCCGACGTGATGAACTTCTCCGGCAAAGGATCGTCTGTCTCCAAGGGTGAATCCCTGAAAGACACTGTCCAGACCTTGGAATCCATCGGCGCTGACGCCGTGGTGATGAGGCATTGGGCCTCAGGCGCGGCAGCGCAGCTCGCCGATTCGGGATGGACCGACTGCGCCGTGATCAACGCCGGAGACGGGACCCACGAGCATCCGACGCAAGCGCTGCTCGACGCGCTGACACTGCGCCGCGGATGGGCGGACCGCAGTGGTGAGGCGCTGCGCGGCTCCGATCTGGCGGGCATGAAGGTCCTGATCGTGGGAGACATCCTGCACTCCCGTGTGGCACGTTCCAATGTGTGGCTGCTGCGCACGCTCGGCGCGGAGGTCGGGCTCGTCGCCCCGCCCACACTGCTTCCTGTCGGTGTGGAGACCTGGCCGGTCACGGTGCACTACAGCTTCGACGAGGCGCTGGATACCGCGCCCGACGCCGTGATGATGCTGCGGGTCCAGGCGGAGCGGATGGGCGGATCGTTCTTCCCCACCGTGGCCGAGTACACCCGACGGTGGGGCCTGACCGACGAGCGGATGGCACGACTGGAAGCCCGCTTCGACGGTGTCTCCACGCCGATGGTCCTGCATCCCGGGCCGATGAACCGCGGAGTCGAGATCTCCTCTGCGGCGGCGGATTCTGTGCAGAACCGGGTGCTGGACCAGGTGGCCAACGGGGTGAGCGTGCGGATGGCAGTTCTGCATCTGCTGCTCAGCGGGTCCCGCGCTGCGGAGCCGGCAGCACCCTCACTACCTCACTCAGCCGACCGTTTCAGCACAGGGAGTTCCGCATGAGAGCAGCACAGGCCACGTTGATCACCTCAGCATCGCCCTATGGCGAGGAGCCGGCAGATGTCCTGATCGCCGAGGGCCGGCTGGCGGCGGTGGGGCCCGAGGCCCGGGAACGCGCCGAGCACCTCAGCGCAGACGCCGACCTGCGACATATCGACGGAACCGGGCACATCCTGCTGCCGGGCATGGTCGACCTCCACACACATCTGCGCGAGCCCGGACGTGAGGACGCCGAGACAGTCGAGACCGGCACCCGCGCGGCCGCGCGGGGTGGCTTCACCGCAGTCCACGCGATGGCGAACTCCTCGCCTGTGGCCGACACTGCCGGCGTCGTCGAACAGGTTCACCGGCTAGGCGTGGAATCGGGGTGGGCTGAGGTCTACCCCGTTGGTGCGGTGACCGCGGGACTGGCCGGAGAGCAGCTTGCCGAGCTGGGTGCGATGGCTGAATCAGCAGCTGCAGTGCGGATGTTCTCCGATGACGGCATGTGCGTGCACAACCCGGTCCTGATGCGCCGCGCGCTGGAGTACGTGAAGGCCTTCGACGGATTCATCGCCCAGCACGCCCAGGAGCCGCTGCTCACTGCGGACGCGCAGATGAACGAAGGAGAGGTCTCTGCGATGCTCGGCCTGCCCGGCTGGCCGGCTGTCGCGGAGGAAGCGATCATCGCCCGGGACGTGCTGCTGGCAGACCATGTGGGTTCGCGGCTGCACATCTGCCATGTCTCCACTCGCGGCAGCGTCGAGATCATCCGCTGGGCGAAGTCCCGCGGCATCGACGTGACTGCGGAGGTCACGCCGCACCACCTGATTCTCACCGATGAACTGGTGCGCTCCTACGATCCGGTGTACAAGGTCAACCCGCCGCTGCGCACGGAGGCCGACGTGCATGCCCTGCGCGAAGCTCTCGCCGAGGGCGTCATCGACGTCGTCGGGACCGATCACGCTCCGCACCCGGCTCAGGCCAAGCAGTGCGAATGGTCTCAGGCTTCGATGGGTATGACCGGCCTTGAGACCGCGCTGTCGGTCGTGCAGAGCACGATGGTGGAGACCGGGCTCATCGACTGGCGGCGCTTTGCCGAAGTGACCTCTACGACGCCGGCGCGCATCTACCGGCACGAGGCTCAGGGCCGGCCCATCGCAGTGGGGGAGCCGGCCAATGTGATTCTGGTCGATCCCTCCGCCAGCGCACCGGTGCGGCCCGAGAGCCATCAGAGCAAGGGCCGGAACTCGCCCTTCCGCGGAATGGAGCTGCCAGGAAGCGTCCGGGCCACCTTCTCAGCGGGCCAGCCGGTGGTGCTCGACGGCGCGCTCGCCGTCTCGCGCACGGGCAGGACAGCGGAGACGATGGTGGACAGGACGACGGGGGAAGGGACAGGGGGCACCGTATGACAGCTGGAGCAGTGCTCGACCCCGCCAATGGTGTAGCTGGAGCGAATCTACTAGTCAGCGCGGGTATTACGACCGCCGCCGATGCTGAAGGCACGGATATGACCGGTGTCTACTTGAACTACCTGTGGGTCTCGGTGGCGATCGTGATCGTGATGGCGCTGCTGGGCTGGTGGGGATGGCGCGGCCGCAAGCGTCGTCAGGCGCACGTGCCGGCACCGGACCCCGTTCCCGCTGCCTTGCTGGAGCAGGAGCCCTTGGCAGCGGCTGAGGGAATGGTCATCGGGACCGTCAAAGCCAGCCACTACCTTGATCGCATAGCAGTCCACGGGCTGGGCATCCGCACCAACGGGCTGCTTGAAGTCCATCCTGAAGGGCTCGCCGTGCTGCGCTCAGGTGCGGAGAACTTCCTGATCCGTCGGGAGCAGCTCAACGCGGTGCGCACAGATCGTGGCGTCGTGGGAAAGTTCGTCGAAGCCGACGGCGCGGTCATCTTCGGATGGAGGCTCGGGGACGAGGACGTCGAGACAGCCTTCCGCGCTCGCAGCGCTGCCGGACACGAACAGCTGATCACCCAGATCAAGAAGGTCGCCGGACTGGATAGCCGCGATAGTCGTGAGTCAGCGACAGACGTGGATCAGTCGAACTCGTCAGGCAGCCCAGCAGGCCCCTCGGCGAACCCACCCGCGGGGCCAACAGCCCAACAGCCACAGACCCACCCAGAAAACGAGGAGCACCAGAGTCCATGAGCACGTCCCAGACAGCTGCAGCGACATCGCTCGCGCCGAGCCGTTCCCAGCGGCAGGGTCCGGATCCGGCCGTCCTCGTCCTTGAGGACGGGCAGGCCTTCTACGGAGTCGCTTTCGGCGCCCGGGGTTCCAGGCTGGGAGAAGCCGTGTTCGCCACGGGTATGACCGGTTACCAGGAGACCCTGACCGACCCCTCCTACGCGCGCCAGATCGTCGTGCAGACTGCACCGCATATCGGCAACACCGGGGCCAACGACGAAGACCCCGAGTCGCGTCGCATGTGGGTCGCCGGCTATGCCGTCCGCGACGCCTCGCGCCGCCCCTCGAACTGGCGCTCCCGGCGCACCCTGGACGATGAGCTGCGCGCTCAGGACGTCGTCGGCATCGCCGAGATCGACACTCGGGCGGTGACCCGCAGGCTGCGCAGTGCCGGGTCGATGAAAGCTGGCGTGTTCTCTGGCGAAGAGGCCGATCGCCCCCTGAGCGAGCTGCTCGAGGCCGTGCGCTCGCAGCCTTCGATGAAGGGGTCCCGGCTCGCGGAGGAGGTCACCACAGCGCAGCCGTACACTGTGGAGCCTGCTGACCACGGGTGGGAGTCCGAGGTGCGGGCGCGTATCGTCGCCGTCGATCTCGGCATCAAGACGATGACTCCGGTGCGCCTGGCCGAACGTGGTGTGCGAGTGCACGTGGTGCCGGCCACCGCTGCGCTGCAGCAGATCCTCGAGCTCGCCCCGGACGGGGTGTTCCTCTCCAACGGTCCTGGGGACCCTGCGACCGCCGCCGAGCAGGTGACGCTGCTCCAAGGGGTGCTGGACAAGGGGCTGCCGGTATTCGGCATCTGCTTCGGAAACCAGATCCTGGGCCGGGCCCTGGGCTTCGGCACGTATAAGCTGCCCTTTGGCCATCGCGGGATCAACCAGCCGGTGATGGATCACGCCACCGGCACAGTGGAGATCACCTCCCAGAACCACGGTTTCGCCGTGGACGCGCCGGTGGGTGAGATCGTCACTGCACCCCAGTCCCGCTACGGCCGGGTCGAGGTGAGCCATTCCAGCCTCAACGACGGCGTCGTCGAAGGGCTGCGCTGCCTGGACATCCCCGCGTTCTCCGTGCAGTACCACCCCGAAGCTGCGGCCGGACCGCACGATTCCGCCTACCTGTTCGACCGGTTCATCGCCATGCTGAGTCCTGAGAGGACTCCTGACACAACCGCTGAAGAGACCACTGCTGCCACCCAAGCCGGAGGAGATACCGCACATGCCTAAGCGTCACGACCTGAATTCGGTTCTCGTCATCGGATCCGGGCCCATCGTCATCGGGCAGGCGGCGGAGTTCGACTATTCGGGCACCCAGGCTCTGCGGGTGCTCAAAGAAGAGGGC
>DXGD01000362.1 GCA_019114115.1 Candidatus Nesterenkonia stercoripullorum | reverse complement strand
TCGGTGCGCGCCGCCCGTCGTCGCGAGCATCCTCCCTGGTCATGGAAGGGTCATTCGGAGTCCTCCCGGTCCGGGAGGAAACCGCCGAAAGTTCCTTCGAAGGCCGTGCGGTCGATGGCCTCGCGCCGCCGCGAGCGAGCCACCTCGGGGTCCGGGATCGGCACGGCCGAGAGCAGCTCCTTGCTGTAGGGGTGCTGCGGGTTCGTGAAGACCTCCTCGGTGTCGCCCAGCTCGACGATCCTCCCCTTCTGCATCACGGCGATGCGGTCGGAGATGTGGCGGACCACGGAGAGGTCGTGCGAGACGAACAGGAAGCTCACCCCGAGGCGCGCCCGGAGGTCGGCGAGCATCGCGAGCACGCCGGCCTGGACGGTGACGTCCAGCGCCGAAGTGGGCTCGTCGAGGATGATCAGCTTCGGGTCGCAGGCCAGTGCGCGGGCCACGCCGACGCGCTGGCGCTGTCCGCCGGAGAACTCGGTGGGGAAGCGGGCGGCGTGCTCGGGCAGCAGGCCCACCATCTTCAGCAGCCAGTCCACCCGCTCGTCCATGCGCTCCTTGCTGTACCCCTGGACGCGCATCGGCTCCTTGATGATGTCCGCGATCGGCATCCTGGGGTCGAGGGAGGCCATCGGGTCCTGGAAGACCACCGTGATGTCGGAGCGCAGCGTCGCCCGCTCCTTGCGGGTCAGGGCACCGGTCTCCTTCCCGCCGATGCGGATGGTCCCCTCCTGCGGGGTGCGCAGCTGCATGATCTCCATCAGCGTGGTGGTCTTCCCGCTGCCGGACTCGCCGACCAGCGCCAGGCACTCCCCCTCTCGGATGTCGAAGGAGATGCCGTCCACGGCGCGCTGCTCACCGATCTTCCGGCGCACGATCGCACCCTTGGTGATCGGGAAGACCTTCGCCAGGTCCTCGACCTCGAGCACCGTCGGCAGCTCCTCGCGCGGCGGCCGGTCCTCGCCGAGGTCGGCGATCTTCTGCATCGCGGAGCCGGCGACGCTGCGGGACTCGCCCGCCTCGCCGGCGTCGACCCGCGGGACGGCGGCCAGCAGATCCTGCGTGTACTTCTCGCGGGGGCTGTAGAAGATCTCGTCGACGGTGCCGAGCTCGACCATCCGCGACTCCTTCATGACCAGGACCCGGTCGGCGAAGCCCGCGACCACGCCCATGTCATGGGTGATCAGCACCGTCGCGGCGCCGATGAGCTCCTGCGCGGACTTCAGCAGGTCCATCACCTGCGCCTGGATCGTCACGTCCAGGGCGGTGGTGGGCTCGTCGGCGATGATCAGCTCCGGCTGGTTCGCGATCGCCATCGCGATCATCGCGCGCTGGCGCATGCCGCCGGAGAACTCGTGGGGGTACTGATTCGCCCGACGGCCGGGCTCGGGGATGCCCACCGCGTCCAGCAGCTCCTCGGCCCGCTGGCGGGCACGGATCTTGGAGACCTCCGGATGGTGGATCCGCACCACCTCGGCGATCTGGTCCCCCACCCGGTACACCGGCGTGAGCGCCGAGAGCGGGTCCTGGAACACCATGGAGATCGTGTTGCCGCGCAGGCGCGAGAGCTGCTTGTCGTCGAGCTCGAACATCCTGTGGCCGAGCATCTCGATCTCGCCGCTGATGGCGGCCGTGCGCGGGAGCAGACCCATCACAGCCAGGGAGCTGACGGACTTGCCGGAGCCGGACTCGCCGACGATGGCGAGGGCCTCGCCCTTGTGCACCTCGTAGCTGAGGTCCTGGACGGCGTGGACGGTCCCGTACTCGGAGGGGAAGGAGACGCTCAGGTCCCGCACGGAAAGGATCGGTTCGGACATTCTTTCTTCCTCAGATCCGGCTGGAGCCGCTGGTCGGGTCGAGGGCGTCGCGCAGCGCTTCGCCCATCAGGTTGATGGAGATGACCAGAGCGGCCAGCACCACCGCGGGCGGGATCCAGGTGTAGGGCGCGGAGATGTTGTAGTCCTGCAGGACGGTGCCGAGGGACACCTGCGGGTACTGGATGCCGAAGCCGATGAACGACAGTCCGGTCTCGCCGAGGATCGCGGCGCTCACGCCGAGCGTGGTGTCGATGATGATCCAGCTGGCGATGTTCGGGATGATGTGCCGCGTCATGGTGACGATCGGGTTCACGCCCATGAACCGGGCCGCCTCGACGTACTCGGTGCGCACCAGCTGCTGGGTCATCGCGCGCAGCACACGGGCGGTGAGCATCCAGGCGAAGCCCGCCAGCAGCGGGATCATCCACAGCCAGCTCGCCTGCTGCAGCGCGGGGCTGAACAGCATCAGCAGCAGGATCGAGGGGATCACCAGGAACAGGTTGATGAGGTTCACCAGGGCGCCGTCGACGAACGCGCCCCACTTCCCCTTGTGGCTCACGTACCCGGCGACGATGCCGACGAGGAGAGCGAGGAAGGTCGTCAGGACCGCGGTGCCGATGCCGATGACCAGCGAGATGCGCAGGCCCTGCATCGTCCGGGCGAAGATGTCCAGCCCGTTCTCGTTCACGCCGAACCAGTGGTAGGGGCTCGGGCCGGTCAGGGCGTTGCGCAGGTCCCGCTCGAAGGGGCCGTACTGGTAGACCATCGGGCCGATGATCGCCATCAGCACGAGCGCCGCGAAGATGATCATGCCGATCCATGCGCTCGGGTTGCGCAGGAACCGTCGCCGCAGGAGCTCG
>DXGD01000361.1 GCA_019114115.1 Candidatus Nesterenkonia stercoripullorum | reverse complement strand
GTTCGCTGCCATCAGGGCACGGACTTCTGCGAAGACCCACGGGTCGATTCCCGTGGTTCCCTCACTGTCCGGACGACGGGCGGCATCGTGGGGGTGCAGACCAGCGCGGAGCGGAACCTCTGGCGGGTGCGAGTCCCTCGGGCCCCACATGGCCTCCAGCAGGTCCACCAGGGCTTTCGCCGTGCCAGTGTTGGTGCGAGTGAGGTCGAGCTGCGCCAGCCGGTGCCCCCCGCCTCCAGTGCCGGAGCCGATGGCGATCGTGTGGGCTAAGTCAGTGTCCTGCCGGGGCAGCGTCTCCACTGGGGTCTGAGTCAGCTCAGAGAACTTCTCGCGCAGGACAAGGCCTTCTACGCCCCAGCCGGTGAGCGTCTGCGTCACCTCGGTCGGGCTCACGAGATCGAACAGCGCATCCGCGGCAGCGTTGTCGCTGATCGTGACGGCCATGCTGAGCGCGTCCTCGACAGCGATGTCGGCCACGTGCCGGAACCGGGTCGTGCCCGTAGGCCCCGGCGTGGTGACCTGCCCGGGCGGGATGCGCAGCCGGGCGGCTCCGTCGAGGCGGCCCTGCCGAATACGCTCCATCACGGCCAGGGCCAGGGGCACCTTCGCCAGGGAGGCCAGCGGAACCACCCGATCCGTGTCGACACCGAGCTCCTTGCCCGAGACGAGATCCCGGACGAGGTAGGAGCCAGTCAGGCCAGCACGCTCAAGACGCGCACGGCACTGATCGACCAGCTCGGCGGTCTCCTGGGGCGTGATCATGCAGGTGCCTCAGCCTCCGCGCCGAGGACCCAGCCTATGGAATCACGTAGTGACTCGGCGAGGTTCTGCGCATCGCTGCCCACGACGCCGCGGCACCCGTACGCGCGGGCCAGGTCAATGTCTCCGATGGGTCTCCAGTGCAGTCCCAGGTGGCGGGCCTGCCGGGCCGAACAGAGCAGGAGCCCGCTCGAGGAGAGCACCTCGGTGACAGCATCGACCAGCGACGTCGAGATCTGCACCTGCGACACCGCCAGTCCCGCCGCATCCCGACGTCGAATCAGACGGTCGCGCACGAACGGAACGTCGTCCTCAGGCTGGACCCAGATCTGCGTGCCGCTGCCGGCCGGCGAGCCCCGCCCGGGTCGAAGCGACTCGATGAGCACCGGCTGGCCCCCGGTCTCACGTCCAGCGGCCAGCCCCAGCGGCACTGACCATAGTGACTCCGCCGGTGCCGCGTGCTGGATCGACACCTCGACATCGCGTACCCGCAGCAGCTCAACCCGTTCGGCCGGTTCAGCTGGCACCATCTGCAGCACCACCCCGGACTTCCGGCCCGCGGCCCCAAGACGGGCGAGATCCGCACTGGGACAGACTGCGGGCATAGCGACTCGGACGGGTGCACGGCGGGCTCTCACCGCGTCCCGCGTCAGGTCCTCGCTGAGCTCTACCAGCCGGCGTGCCCGAGGCAGCAGCCTGATGCCGAACGGCGTCAGCGTGGCTCGGCGGCCCGTGCGGTCGAGCAGCCGGCCCCCGAGTTCCTGCTCCAGCGCCGCCACACGCCTGCTGGCCACAGATTGCGGGATCTGTGCGGCGGCTGCGCCAATGGTGAAGCTGCCGACGTCGCTGACGCTGACGAATGCACGGCAAGCCGCCAGAGTGTCCATAGCCCTAGTCTATGCCGAATCAGCATCATCTTCGCAGAATCGTGCTTGGACGGCATCTGATACTCGCGGCATGCTGTCTGAGACGGAGCAGCTCACCCTGGCAGCTCAACGAACACTCACGGAGCATCATGACCGACTTTCACACTTCGTTCAGCGGCGGCACCGCCCAGGTCCGCCAGCACTCCGGCGCGCGGTCCCCACGCCGTCGCTGTCTGGCTACAGTCGCGACGAGCCTTGCCCTGGTCCTGGGCGCGTGCTCGAGCGACTCGCCGGAGGCCGAATCCCCTTCTACAGCCGCTGAGGCTGAGGAATCGGAGGGATCCCCCGACCTTCAGGAGCAGTTTGACGAGCTGGAGTCTCGCTTCGACGCGCGGCTCGGGGTCTATGCCGTGGATACAGCATCCGGCGACGCTGTCGAATGGCGGGCCGAGGACCGGTTCGCCTACGCCTCGACGATCAAGGCGATGGCGGCTGGCGCATTGCTCGACGACGTCGGCATCGAGGGTCTCGACCGGGAGGTCACCATCGACTCCGACGACATCATCGCCCACTCCCCCGTCACCGAACAGCACACAGGCGAGGCGATGACTCTCGCGGAACTGTCCGAGGCGGCCATGGTGATCAGCGACAACGCCGCGGCAAACTATCTGTTCGACGCGTTGGGCGGCGTGTCCTCCCTGGGCACAAGCCTCGAAGAGCTCGGCGATGAGGTGACCTCTGTCGCTCGGGACGAGCCGGACCTCAACGAAGCCGCACCGGGCGACGAACGGGACACCACCACCCCGCGTGCTTTCGGCGAGAACTTGCAGGAATTCGCCTTCGGCGACACGCTCTCAGCGCAGGAGCAGGAGCTGTTCACCGGCTGGCTGAAGGACACCGAGACCGGGGACACCCTCGTCAGAGCAGATTTGCCGGACGATTGGACAGTGGGCGATAAGTCCGGCAGTGCAGGGTACGGGACTCGCAACGACATCGCCGTGGTCTGGCCGGATGAGGGTGGTCCCCTCGTCGTCTCGGTGTTCTCCGACCTCGGAGACGACGACGCCGAAGCCGATGACCGCCTCATCGCCGAAGCTGCCGAGCTGGCCGTCTCCGATCTGCGCTGAGCTGCGCTGGGCTGAGCTGGGCTGAGCTGGGCTGCAGTGTGATGGGTTGAACGCGGGGGTATGGCGATGGCTGCAGGGGCAATACCGGGTGCCTGCGCGGGAGTGACAGTGTCGGGGTGACAGGATTTGAACCTGCGGCCTCTCGCTCCCAAAGCGAGCACTCTACCAAGCTGAGCTACACCCCGCGACGTCGTCCTTCGACGATGTCCTCCCCATCTGCTGCCTGCCGGCGTTCACGCCGAAGCCCCTTGCCGGTGCGCGCGGAAGAGACAGCGAGACAGATACGCGGACCGAATTACCTTAGCGTGCCACGAGTGGAATCGCTAATCGCCGCTACTCGAGGATCATGATCTGGGCGAGCAGGATGTGCCGGTCGGTCACCGATGCAGACAGCATGTAACTCTCGGGCTGCGTGTCGTGGCCTGAGGGTATGCCCACGAATGAGATGGGGACGAGCTCATCGTCCACGGGTTCCCCAGTCGCGGTGCAGGCGATCGCACCTGCGGCGCCATCGATGCGCTGACAGGGTACGACGGCGTTCTCCCCGCTTCCGAGTGGGTCCGTATCGTCATGAGTCAAGTACAGCGGAGCCCGCCCCTGGCCATGAGGCCAGCTCCCGGCGAGATCGATGGCCTGGTACTCCCCGCCCGGCAGCTCTGCCGAGTCAGATACGGGGAAAGACCGGATGTCGTCGAGCGGAACCTCGGTCGACTCCGGGTCATCGCGATCCGGAGCGCTGAGCATCACCTCGGCGCCTTCCTCCACGACACCGTCGGCGACAGCGAACTCCCCGGAGCAGATTCCTTCAAAGCAGAGGACGGATCCGTGGTGGATGTCTTCAACGTCCCCGTCTTTGACCCGGACGACCGCCACGTCGTCGCTTGTGTAGGTGTCCGTCGCGAGGTTCAGCTCGGTTCTGGCATACTGCAGCAAAGCACCGCTGTACCCATGCTTCCCATCGATGAGCACGTAGTCTGGGCCGAACCCGAGGTCATCGGCAAAGGCCTGATCAGTTCCGTCGAAACGCCAGTGGATCTCGTTGCCACGGATGTCCAGCATGCCCCGGCGACCCTCCCCTGCCGGCAGCACCCAATCGCGCAGTGCACCGTAATCCTCGACGTCGTCAGGAAAATCATTGACCCAGTCGTGAAGGCTCAGCAGCTCACCGGTTGATGTCATCACCATCTGCTCGAATTCGCCCTCGTCGAACTCGATGAAGAACGAGTCGTGGGTTTGAACAGCTATTCCGACGGCGCTCTCGGGCAGGTCGAAACTCTCCAGATGGTCACCGGAGAGGCCATCGAGGAGAAGGGCTTCGCCATCGCGCACTACGGCGACGCGGGGCTGTTCGAAGAGGTGGTCAGCGACTGCGAACTCGGCGTCGCCGACCTCGAGGCTCCAGAGCTCTTCGTAGTCGATGCTCTCCATCTGCTCCGTCGCGCCGTAGGCGTCACCGAACTCTGGCCGCAAGGCGACGAGCTCTTTGTCAGCGCTGCTTCCGCGAGCCGCGTACACGACGCCATCGCGGACGAATACTGTCGAATCGTCTGTCTCCCACGGAATGGCGTAAAGGGGATCGCCGTGCGGCAGGTCGTCTAGAGTGAGGATCTCCGGCGCAGGAGGGGGGTCGCTCGATGAGGGGGCCAGCGGGCCGCCCGCACAGCCGGAGAGCGCCAGTCCGCCGATCACAGCATGGGGCAGCGCCGAAGAGACTCGCGCCTGCCTTTTCATGTGGCTACCTCAGCTTGCCATCGACCCTGGCCCTATGGTGCGGGCGGGGGGACTTGAACCCCCACGTCAAAGACACTGGAACCTAAATCCAGCGCGTCTACCAATTCCGCCACGCCCGCCGGCTCACTCGCACCTCACATGGATCTTCGCACATGGATCTTCACGTGGTCACGAGCTGGCCCCAACAGTCTACCCACAGTGCGGGCAGCACATGGATCGGCCCCGCTGGCCCGAGCTGGGCTGCTGCCTGCCCGAGCCCTTGCCCGAGCCGCCGCGCAGGCCCTATGCCCCGAGCTTCTCACGCAGGCGCGCGACGTGACCTGTGGCTTTGACATTGTACTGGGCAAGTTCCACGCTGCCTTGCTCGTCCACCACCACTGTGGAGCGGATCAGCCCCTCAGAGACTTTGCCGTAGTTCTTCTTCTCGCCCCATGCGCCGTAGGCCTCTGCCACGGAGTGGTCTTGGTCCGAGAGCAGGGGGAACGTCAGCTGCTGCTCACCGGTGAATGCCTGAAGTGAGTCCACCGGGTCCGGCGAGACGCCGAGGACGGTGAACCCGGCTGCTTTCAGGGAGTCCAGCGAATCACGGAAGTCACAGGCTTCGGTCGTGCACCCCGGAGTCGATGCCTTGGGGTAGAAATAGACGATCACTTTGCTGCCGCGGAGATCGCTCAGGCGAACGGTGTCACCTGCCGCGCTGACCAGTTCAAAGTCGGGGGCGGAGTCTCCAGGTGAGAGCTGAGCTGTCATAGCGGTCCTTTCCTCGATGAATCTGCGAAGCACCTGCGGCACGAGTCTGCCGGTTCTGCGCGCGGCCCTGTATCGGCTGACGACTGCGATCCGTAGACTCGTCCTATGGTGATCGAATGATGGTGATCAGGACGGAACGAGAGCCCTCTGAGGACAGACTCGTCGAGTCACTGCGCCGTGCATTCGACTCATCGGTGATGAACTTCGGCTCCTACAATATTCTCTTCGCCGTCAATTCGCAGGCCCGCAGTACGGTCCCCTCCTCCGAGGCAGCTGATCCCTCCCCTGGCAGGCGCACGACCCAGCGTCATGACCTCCCGCTGTCCGCCGACGCCATCTGTGCTTTCCCTCATCTTCTGGTCGGTTACCGCAGGACGCCTGCTGAACTCGTGCTCTGCCCGCTGGACCTCGACCTCGCACTGACGCAGCAGACGCTGAGCCCGGAGAGGACAGACGCCGTCGTCACAGCCCAGCAGGAAGGACACGTGACGGAGCATCCGGCTCGGCCCGTTCCGGTATGCCCGCTGTCCGTGGACCTGACCAATCTCGCCGGGCTTGCCACGACGGGCCAGCACGCGGAACTGACCCTGTCGACAGGGCAGCTCATCGCCTTGCAGATTCGGCCGACATGGACTTTCGATCAGGCCCCTGCCGTGGTGCTGCACCAGCAGCGCGACGTCGAGGATTTCTACGAGTTCATCGACCACTTCATGGATCTCATGGAGGGAGCAGAGGGTTTCAGCTGAGCTGCGCAGGGCAGCAGAATCGAGCTCCTCAACGGGTGAGATGAGGGCCACAAGAGGTCAAGTTGGCACGTCGCAGTCTCGATGCTAGGCTTATCTGTCGTTGCCCGGTGATCCCGGAAACACCGAGGAGACGCTGATACAGCATCGTCTCGGGCCTCTAGCTCAAGTGGCAGAGCATCAGACTCTTAATCTGCAGGTTGCGGGTTCAAGTCCCGCGGGGCCCACTCAATAGGGGATGTCCCGTCACCATTCGGTGGCGGGACATCTTTCGTTGGCCCAGAGCCAGACTCGGGTGCCCACCCGCGGCCCGATGACGAAGGGACTCACATGGCACTGGTAAGACTAGCGTGGCAGCACGCACGCCGGTACCGGATGTTCATCCTCGCAGTGCTCGGGCTGCACCTGCTCGCCACTATCGCCGCACTGTGGCTGCCCAGCCTCAACGCCGAAGTCATCGACCGCGGCATCGCGACAGGCGATATCCCCTTCATCTGGCGCACCGGCGGGGTCATGCTGCTGGTCTCGCTGGTTCAGGTGATCACCGCCGTCTCCGCCGTCTATTTCGGCGCGAAGGCCAGTATGGGCATCGGCCGTGACCTGCGACGTCGTGTCTACCGCACGGTGGATTCCCTCTCAACGCTCGAGGCCACGCGCTTCGGTGCCGGCACCCTGATCACACGGGGGACCAACGATGTTCAGCAGATTCAGATGCTGGCGATGATGACCTTCAATTTCATGGTGACAGCGCCGATCATGGCGATCGGCGGCATCGTCATGGCCCTGCGCGAGGATGCCGGGCTCTCCTGGCTGGTCTGGGCCTCAGTGGCCGTTCTTGCCGTGATCGTCGGCTTCCTCGTGCGACTGCTGCTGCCCCTGTTCCGCCGCATGCAGGACAGGGTCGATGCCATCAATGCCGTCCTGCGCGAACAGATCATGGGCATCAGGGTCGTGCGCGCGTTCGTCCGGGAAGGCTTCGAAGCGCAGCGCTATGACCTCGCCAACCGCAACATCACGGAGATCTCCGTCAAAGTCGGCAACGTGTTCGTCCTGATGACTCCGGTCATCATGATGGTGCTGCACATGGCCACTGGCGCCGTGCTCTGGTTCGGCGGGCACCGGGTGGATGCTGGGCTGGTGGAAGTAGGCTCCCTCACAGCGTTCCTGCAATACCTGCTGCAGATCCTCATGGCCGTCATGATGGGCGTCTTCATGACGATGATGATCCCGCGCGCGGTCGTCTGCGCAGAGCGTCTCCAGGACCTGTTCCGCACCACCCCCGCCCTTTCCTTTCCTGTCGAGGAGTCCGTGCAGACCCCCGAGACCGGCCGCGTGCAGTTCGAGGATGTGACCTTCGGCTTTCCGGGCGCGGAACTGCCCGTGGTGAAAAACGTCTCCTTCACCGCCGAGCCCGGCACCACGACGGCGATCATCGGCTCCACCGGAGCGGGGAAGACGACGCTGCTGAATCTCGCACTGCGGCTGTTCGACCCTCAGCAAGGCACGATCACCATCGACGGCGCCGAGATCACCCAGTTCACGCGAGCCCAGCTGGCCGACTCTGTGAGCCTGGTCCCGCAGCGTCCCTACCTGTTCTCCGGGACGATCGCATCCAACCTCCGCTTCGGCAACGACTCTGCCTCCGACGACGAGCTCTGGGAGGCCCTCCGCGTGGCTCAAGGTGATGACTTCGTCCGGGACCGTGAGCACGGCCTCGCCGAATCGATCTCCCAAGGCGGGACGAACGTCTCCGGCGGGCAGCGGCAGCGCCTGTCGATCGCCCGGGCCCTGGTGGCCCAGCCCAGGGTGTACCTGTTTGACGATTCCTTCTCCGCGCTGGATGTCGCAACCGACGCGCGCTTACGTGATGCGCTGCCCGGTGCAACAGCCGGGGCCACCACCATCATCGTGGCCCAGCGCGTCTCGACCATCACCCATGCCGATCAGATCCTGGTCATGGACGACGGCGAAATCGTCGGCCGCGGAACGCACGAGCACCTGCTGCGCAGCAGCACTGTCTATCAAGAGATCGTTCAGTCCCAGCTTCAGGCCGCCGAGGCGCAGGGAGGGAAGGCGTGATGAAACGATCCGACAGGGACGCCACGACGCGCGATACGGCCCAGACCGCAGAGGAGTCGAACGCAGCAGCCGCGGCTCAAGAGGAATCCGAGATGGCGGAGGACTATCAGCCCGACCCCAACGACTGGTCGGAGTCACAGCCGGCGAAGAAGGCGAAACACTTCTGGCCATCAGCTGAGCGCCTGTTCAGCTTACTGGCTCCGGAGAAGTGGCTCTTCCTGGGGGTCGTCGGCCTCGTCGTCATCTCGGTCGCGCTCACGGTGATCGCGCCTAGAGTTCTCGGCAGGGCCTTCGACGTCGTCTTCGACGGCGTGCTGGGCCAGCAACTGCCCGCCGGAGTTCCGATGCAGCAGCTCATCGAGCAGGCCAGAGCCGAGGGCAATACGGAATTCGCCGATGTGCTCTCAGGCTCGAGCGCCGTGCCGGGCCAGGGAATCGATTTCGGCCTGCTGGGGCAGCTGATCCTCACGGTGATCGCCTTGTACTTCGTGGCCTCGACGCTCATGTGGATGCAGGGCTACATCCTGAACCGGCTCGTGATGCGCATCGTCTTCACCCTGCGTCAGGAGATCGAAGCGAAGATCAACAGGCTTCCGCTGCGGTTCTTCGACGGCCGCCAGCGCGGCGACGTGCTCTCCCGCGTCACCAACGACGTCGACAATATCCAGCAGGCGCTGCAGCAGGCGTTCTCCCAGCTGGTGCAGTCGGTGCTGACCGTCATCGGCATTGCGGCGATGATGTTCGTGGTCTCCTGGCAGCTGGCGCTGATCGCGCTCATCGCGCTGCCGCTCTCGGGGGTCATCGTCGGCGTCGTCGGGGCCAGGGCGCAGAAGCTCTTCGTCACGCAGTGGCGGGCGACAGGCGCGGTGAACGGGCATATCGAGGAGTCCTTCACCGGACACGAGCTGGTGCGCATCTTCAACCGCGAGCAGGAGATGACAGCCGAGTTCGACCAGCGCAACGAGGAGCTCTATCAGGCCGCGTTCAAGGCCCAGGCGCTCTCCGGCGCCATCATGCCCTCCATGCAGTTCGTGCAGTATCTCAGCTATGTTCTGATCGCCGTCGTGGGAGCGCTGCGAGTCACGGCAGGGCAGATGACCCTGGGGGACGTGACGGCGTTCATCCAGTATTCGCGCGAGTTCGCCCAGCCCCTCGGCCAGATGGGCGGGATGGCCACGATGATCCAGTCCGGAGTTGCCTCAGCCGAGCGCACCTTCGAGCTGCTCGACGCGGAGGAGCAGGACCCCGACACGGCCTCGGAGCACCTGCCCGAGCGCACTGCGGGACGCATCGACTTCGAGGATGTCTCCTTCAGCTACGACCCCGGCGAGCCGCTCATCGAAGATCTGTCACTCTCGGCCCAGCCGGGACAGACGGTCGCCATCGTCGGGCCGACCGGCGCAGGGAAGACGACGCTGGTGAACCTCATCATGCGCTTCTACGAGCTCGACGCCGGCCGCATTCTGCTTGACGGAGCCGATATCACCAGCCTCTCGCGGGCCGCGCTGCGCGGTCACATCGGCATGGTGCTGCAGGATGCGTTCCTCTTCGAAGGCACCATCCGCGAGAACATCCGCTACGGCAGGCTCGACGCCACCGACGACGAGGTGATTGAAGCCGCCCAGGCGACGATGGTGGACCGCTTCGTGCGGCAGCTCCCGGAAGGCTATGACACGGTCATCGAGGAGAACGCCTCGACTCTCTCCGCGGGCGAGCGTCAGCTGCTGACCATCGCGCGCGCGTTCATCGCCAACCCTTCGCTGCTCATTCTGGATGAGGCCACGTCCTCAGTCGACACCCGCACTGAGCTGTTGGTCCAGCAGGCCATGCAGGCCCTGCGCACGGACCGCACATCGTTCGTGATCGCCCATCGGCTCTCGACGATCCGCGACGCCGACATGATCCTGATGATGCGCTCGGGCCAGATCGTCGAGCAAGGGACTCACGACGAGCTGCTCGCCCGCGGCGGAGCCTATGACGAGCTCTATCAAGCCCAGTTCGCCGGGACCGAGGCGCAGGAGGACTCAGGAGGGAGCCTCGCTGAGCAGAACGAGGTCGAGTAGCTGGCCCCAGGCTGCTCAGCCCAGCTGCTGAGGGATCTCCCGAGCGTTCTCCAGCACCGGGATCTTCGTGCGCGCCTCAGCGACCAGCTCCGGGTCCACTTCGGCGACGACGAGTTCCGGGTGCGCTCCAGCCTCGGCCACTATCGCGCCGAAGGGCGACACGACCCGCGAGTAGCCGACCCCTGTCGGCGCCCCCTCCGGTGCGGGCTCGTTCGACGCCGCAGGGTCTGCCTGGTCGCAGGCCACCACGTACTGCGAGGAGTCCAGCGCCCGGGCGGCGCTGAGCACCTGCCACTGCTCGACTTTGCCTGGTCCTGCTCCCCACGAGGTCGGCAGCACAGTGACGTGCGTGCCGGCACGCCCATAGGCGGTGAACAATTGGGGGAACCGGATGTCGTAACAGATGCCCAAGCCGAAGCAGATGCCCTCGACGGTGAACTGCACTGGATGCTCCCCAGGCGCCACCGTGTCCGACTCCTTGAAGCCGAAGGCATCATAGAGGTGGATCTTCTGGTAGCTCGCCTCGACCCCGGGCCCCACCGCGAGCGCGGTATTGGCCACGCGTGCCCGTCCCGAGTCGCTGGGCGTCGCGGGAGTGAACATTCCGACGACGATCACCAGACCCGTTTCGTGCGCGATCTTCCGGACCTCCTGCGCCCAGGGGCCCTCGATCGGCTCAGCGACCGCGTCGAGCCGATGGCCGAACTGGCAGTGGGTGGCTTCGGGGAAGACGACGACGCGCGCACCGGCCTCGGCTGCACTCGCGCTCCAGGACCTGATGAGCTCCAGGTTCGCCGCAGGGTCTGAACTACTCACGATCTGTGCTGCTGCAATCCGCATGGGAACAGCCTATCCTCTCACGATCTGCGGCCCGTCCCGGGCGGTCTGACCTGAGCGGGGCCGCCGGGACCGCCCCGGTACCGGCGTGCGAAGCGAGGACCGGCGGACGACCGATGATGCGCAGGCTCACGCAGCAGGACACGTCACGGCCGTTGGGTTCGCCTCCCCCGTTGCCTATAGTGGGGATGGTGCGGTCGCGTCCCGTGTACGGGGCGCCCTTTGCCCGCAGTCCGCCTCGCACGACAACCGGCCAGGGAGGTTCTGTCCGTGAGCAGCCAGCGCCCACCGGCCGAGCCTCCCCAAGAAGCAGCCGGGCACAGTTCAGCCAACGCCTCCAGCTGTCCCGTTCCATCCGGTGCAACAGACTCGCCTTCCCAGAAGGGAGCGTCCGGCGAAGCAGGGAGGCTCGTGCGCCGTCGTGCTGTGCTGGGCGGGGCTGTGCTGGGCAGTGCTGCGCTGGGCGGTGCAGGGATCGCTGCAGCAGGTGTTGCCGCCGCGGATCGCGACT
>DXGD01000360.1 GCA_019114115.1 Candidatus Nesterenkonia stercoripullorum | reverse complement strand
CAGTCGGGTCGCAGAGGAACTCGGCGACGGATACGAAGTCGAGTTCAGATCCTACGAGCCAGGCGCGTCGACCCGCCGCTTCCGTGGAGCAGGGGCCGTCCGTAACCCTCAAGCAGTTGCTGCCTTCAATGAACTTGTCACCGCCCTGAGAGTAGACCGGGACCGAATGACGAGCTCCGCGGCTCCTCCAGATGGAGATGATGACAGCTGGTTCGCCACCGCACCGCTGTCCGGCAATACTTTCAATTCTCACCGGTAGTCCTCGGTGGAGTGGACGTTGACCTTCCGCATGGTGTTCTTCCAGGCCCGACGTTATCGGTCGTGTAGACCTATGCCCAAAGAATGCAGCACGGGCCTCAACGTGGAAGGGTCATGCCTTACCTCGGGCACGTACTCAGTGATGCCGACGCCCACGACGTCGCCGCGATCCTGGAGGGAATCAATAGCCGCGACGAGTGCGGGAACGTCCAGCCCGTCAGGCTCGGGAAGCGCAACCGCGGGCCACACCTCAGGGTCTAGTACGTCCAGATCCAGGTGCACATAGAGGGGAGCCCCTTCTGGGAGCCACGAGTCGACGAATTCAGCGAGGCTGCCCGGGTCCTGACGCAGGTGGCGCGGACTCAGCACCCGCAACCCGTGAGCCTCGATGAACTCCTGCTCAGGCTTATCGATGGACCGCGTACCCACAAGCGCGACGCGATCCGGCAAGACCGTCGTTGCGGGCACCAACTCAGCATCCCCCTCGCCGAGGACGGTGCGCAGCGGCATGCCGTGGGCAAGGCCGCTGGGACTGGATTCGGGGGTGTTCAGGTCTGCGTGGGCATCTATCCACACCACCCGCAGCTCCGGATGGATGGCAGCCAAGTGGGATATCGGCGCCACTTCGACGGCGCAATCTCCACCAAGGGTCAGAACGCTGCGAGGGGCCAGGGACCGCAGGATGCCATTGGCTTCGTTTAGGTGCTCCTCGACTGCGGGGCGACCTTTGATCAGCGACGAGTCTTCGCCGACGGGGCACTCCTCGTTTGAGCCGAGGTCCGGATCCACGCGACGCCGTAAGCCGGACTGCTCCACCATCTCGGCGAGGCGCTCGGCGCCTGATGCGATCCCGGGCTCATTGCTGCCCTGCCAGAGCGGCACCACCAGCTGAAGACCCCACCCTCTCGTCATGCTCCCCACCCTACCCGCAGGGGCATTACCTGCGGGCGCGGTAGCTGCGGCCGTCTCGTCACGGCCTGCCTCAGATGGCTCCGGCTGGCTGATCCTCGAGCCGGGCGTCGTGAAGCTTTGGAACGACCATGATGGGCCCCTTCGCATGATTGAGGACACCCCGTGAGATGGAGCCCAGCAGTGCGGCACCCACATTCCCGCGACCGTGCGTTCCGACGACGGTCAGCTGACTCGATGCAGACGCTTCGGCCAGCAGCTTGGCCGCTTCACCCGCAGAGACGGTGACGTCCACGGTCAGCTCCGGGAAATACCCTCTGAGCCATTCGCCCTCGGCCCGGAGGTGAATCTCAAGTTCGTCCTTACGGCGCTCGACGATGTCGTAGCCCTCGACGGCGATACCTGGGTACCAGGTATGCCAGCCGTCGAACGGAGGGAGCCCCATCAGCAGCTGCAACCCGGTGCCACGCTCCGAAGCGACCTCGGCGGCTTGCAGCGCGGCGATCCGGCTCTGCGGGGAGCCGTCGATGCCGACGGTGATCGGCGAACCATCGACCACGGGTTCGAAGCGCTGCGCATCATCGGCCTCACCGGTGTCATAATCGCGGGGTACCACGACCGTCGGGCAGTGCGCGTGAGCGGGCAGGGCGGCTGCGACCGACCCCAGGATCCGGCCGAGGAAACCGCCACGCCCGCGGGCGCCGATGACGGTCAGCAGCGCCTCGGAGGAAAGGTCCACCAGGATTCCGGCGGCGTCGCCCTTCTCGATGCGATAGGCGACCTCGCCCTGATAATCCTGGAGGTATTCGCGCGCCTTGGCGAGCGTGGCTTGGGCGGCCTCATGCTTCGCGTTCAGCTCAGCCTCACTCGGCATAGCTGCCAGCGTGGCGTAGTACTGGGTGTCCGGGCTCATCGCGGTGACGACCGTCAGCACTGTAGTACGGCGCAAGGCTGCGCGCGCGCCGTAGTGCAGTGCGAGCAGCGCCTGCTCTGATCCGTCGAATCCGACGACGACGCCGAGCTCACGCCGTGCAGCGTCAAAAGGTACGTTCTGGTTCGCGGTATCGCTGTGCAATGCAGCCCCTCTAGGTCGACGACGGTGTCTATCCTCCGCAGCCGGCGGGGACCCTACGACGGCCCAACGCTGGCGCAGATTCGCCGCGCCCTTGGCTGCCCTTCGATCATATGCCGTGAACTGTGCGAGCGAGCAAATACTGGACACATCGTGCCGTGGCCTCGGAGGATTCCCAGATGTTGTCCTCTGCACCTGCGCAGGTTCGGCGTGGCACCACGCGACAGCTCGCTGACTGTGGGCACCGTTACATCTCCGAGACTTCTTCTCCTGAATATCCTGATGACTTTTACCTGTGGTCAGCATGTCTCAGCGAAACTTGCTGACGCCCCACTCACAGGTAGATGATCCTTCAGCACGTCTTCCGAATAGAGAGCACCGACGTAACCGATGTCACTGACGACGACGGTAGGGCGTACTCCGTGCTCTCCGAAGAACGCCACAGCATCTTCTAGCGTGGAATCTGTTCTGAGGTAGTATCTCGGTCTGCGTAGCAGAGCGGAGCACCGCGTGAACACCCAAGACTCTGGTGCGGAACAGCGAAGCTCATCCAGGTCATCGCGGACAATAAAAGCCAGAGGTTGGTGGTAAAGATTAGCGACGGCTATTTCATTAACCTCATAGCGGTCCATGAGTGCCAACGCTTCGCGTGCTGATTGGGTCATTGTGACAAGCGGCCCTATAG
>DXGD01000359.1 GCA_019114115.1 Candidatus Nesterenkonia stercoripullorum | reverse complement strand
CGACCAGTCAGACGATCTCCGTGACGCGGACACTGTCGGGTACTCCATAGTGGGCGACGCCGCTGAGCACGAATGGGCATCAGATCCGAAGATTCGCGATGTCATCGCGGGTCTCGCCGTCGATATCGAGTGGGACGCTCTGGTGTCCTCGCTCAGCGGCGGCCAGCGCCGACGTGTCGCCCTGGCGAAACTGCTGGTGGGCGAGTGGGACCTGATTGCTCTGGACGAGCCCACCAATCACCTGGACGTTGAGGGAATCGCCTGGCTCGCGGATCATCTCCGTCGCCGGTGGGCTGCTTCGGCTGGAGGCCTGCTGCTCATCACCCACGACCGGTGGCTGCTCGACGAGGTGTGTACGACCACGTGGGAGGTCCATGACGGGATCGTGGAACCTTTCGAAGGCGGATATGCCGCCTACGTTCTTCAGCGTGTGGAGCGGGATCGGCAGGCCGCAGCGGCTGAGGCGAAGCGGCAGAACCTCATGCGGAAGGAACTGGCCTGGCTGCGCCGGGGCGCTCCCGCGCGTACCTCCAAGCCGAAGTTCCGCATCGACGCCGCGAACCAGCTCATCAACGATGTCCCGCCGCCACGCAACACGATCGAGCTGACGAAGATGGCCACCGCTCGGCTGGGAAAGGACGTGGTGGATCTCCTCGACGTCTCGGTCTCCTTCGGCGAGCGTTCCGTGCTCAAGGACGTGACCTGGCGCATCGGACCTGGTGAGCGGTCGGGTGTGCTGGGCGCCAACGGTGCGGGGAAGTCAACGCTGCTGTCGCTGATCGCCGGGACCTTGGAACCCACGGGTGGGCGGGTGAAACACGGCAAGACCGTGCGCGTGGGCGTGCTTGACCAGCAGTTCTCGCAGCTGCACGAGATCGAGGGAGATCGTGTCCGCGATGTTCTGGCCAGGGAGAAGACTCTGGTCGAGGTGGAAGGCAAGGAGCTGACCCCGGCGCAGCTGCTGGAACGGCTGGGCTTCCTGCGGGCGCATCTCTCAGCTCGTGTCGGGGAGCTCTCAGGCGGACAGCGACGTCGTCTGCAGCTGCTGCTGGTGCTGCTCAGCGAGCCGAACGTCATGATCCTCGATGAGCCGTCGAACGATATCGACGTCGACATGCTCGCCGCCATGGAGGACCTGCTGGACTCCTGGCCGGGGACGCTGATCGTGGTCTCCCACGATCGGTACCTGCTGGAACGTGTCACCGATCAGCAGTACGCGATCCTCGACGGCAGCCTGCGACATGTTCCCGGCGGAGTCGAGGAGTACCTGCGATTGCGGCAGAACGTCTCCTCTGCGGCCCCGCAGAAGGCGGTGTCCGGTCCGGCGAACGATCCTTCCGCGGCCGCTGAGGGGGAGGGCCTGTCTGGCGCGGAACTGCGCGCAGCACGCAAGGAAGTCGCGTCCATTGAGCGCCGCATGCAGAAAGTCGGCGCTCAGATCGAGGAGACTCATCAGCGTATGGCCGCTCACGACCAGGCTGACCTGGAAGGCCTTCAGAAGCTATCCCGGGCAGTGCAGGACCTTGAGGACGAGTCGGCGAGTCTTGAGGACCGCTGGTTGGAGCTGTCAGAAGCCATCGACTGAGTGCTGGTCCGGCGATGAGCGCAGGCGTTCCAACGTGTCATCCCTGAGGAGGGTCTTCACGCGCCTTCCGCTTGTTCCGCACCACGAAGGTCCATATCGAGCCAGCGAACGCCAAGGCGGACGTTCCGAAGAGGATGAAGTCGATAGCCCGGTAGTGTGCGTCGGTGTTGTGCTCGTCCACCCAGTACCCATAGCTGTACACCGAGTACACCCAGGTGATGAAAAAGCCGAAACTCATAAGAAGTAACCACCCGCTGATCCGGCCTAGGGATCGCGGTGACAATGGCCGACCCGAGGTTCTCCCCGACGCCCGTTTTTTCATCGTGCCTCCATTAAGTGTCTGCTAGCCCTGATGACGAGGGCCGTTATACAACCCACCAGTGTGGTGCTCCATTTTCCGAAGAGAATGCTGTGGCTGGGTTGCTGTGCTTACCTGGTGTTGTGCTCGTCTACCCACGCGTCTCCCCGCCCTCAGGACTGTCCTCGGCGGTTGTGTACACGAGGACCAGGCTCTTCCGTTTGTTGCGTGCCACGAACGCCCACACCGATCCGACGAGCGCGGCGAGAGAGCCCCCGAAGAGGGAGTATTCGATAGGGCGAGTACGCCCGACCCCTCCATGTTCGTCGACCCAGTAGCCGTAGCTGTACATGGCATAGGCCCAGGCGGTGAACAAGCCGAGGCTCGCAATGGCCAACAGTGCGCTGGCCCATCCGAAGATACGAACTGCCCTGAGGCTCTTGGACGTGCGTATAGGCTTGCTCACCAGTTGCAATTCACCGGATTGACTAGCCAGTAGTTATTGTTCTTGCGAACGCGCTCAAGGTTCCATGGGTCTTTCCAGCCGGCGAACACCGTGTGACAGTCATACTGCTGTTTGATGGTCTTGGCGCTGCTGGCCCCCTTCCTGGTGGCCTCTCGCCAGCCATGATTGCGCATCGCACGACTGCCGAGCACGGGACCCGGGGCGTAGATATCCCCGTATCCCGTTGCCACTGCTTTGCCCCACCGGGTCTTGTAGATGCTGTATTTCGGCTTCCCCTTGTACCGGGATTTTGTGACCTTTTTGATCAGGTTCCGCCCCATATAAGGGTCCGCTACGACCGGGTATGAGACGTTGGATGCCGTGTGGTTCACTACTTGCCGCAGGTTCCGGCCGTCCGATTCGAAGTGTGTCGGGACCGCGGTGCCGTTGCTGTCCTGGGCCCACGGCGGAAGACTCGCCCCAGCGAATTCCCCCTCCTCATCAGTGAAGATGGCGAATCCATCGGGTGTGATCTCAACTGTCAGGTCACCGTCCCCGATACCGTATTCGTAACTCGTCGGTGCTTCGGGCCCCGCGATGACAGTGGTGAACTGGACGGATGCGTCGTCTTTGACGAGGGGGAACTGGCTGTATCCCGCACTGTTCTCGAACTCGACGACACCCTGCGCTGCTGCGGAGGCCTCGCCGCTGCTGGCCGCTCCCGGCAGGGTGACTGCCAGTGTGGATCCCTCTTCGCTGATGGTGACTGGTTCCTCAAGCGTTGAGGGGATGAGCACTTCAGACTCGGAGACCGTTTCGTGGACCGCCGTTTCGCCGTGTTCAGAGATGGAGACGTCTGCGAGGGATGTGAGCACGTCTTTTCCCGAGGACTCGGCGTGACGTGCGTCTATTGCGACCAAGGCCCCGTACGCTTCTGCTGTACCGCTGTCCGCACGTGCCGGGGTCAGTGATCCCACCGATAGGCAACTCACTGTGAGGATGCCCAGGAGGCTATATGCCCTGCTTTTCATAGTTTTTCCGATCGTTGGTGAGCCGCGCACATGATGCGCGTGAGCAGAGAGTAGAGCCTTCGACCGGTCGTGTACATCGCTCATTCGAGGTATAGGCCAGTGTGTTCTTCGTCTCATGCAGTATGTGCTCTGCAGAGGCGCCGGAATACTCTTTGGCCAAGGTGGGCGGCGCTTCTTGGTGACCCGGCTGATGAGGAGGGCGCTAGTCCCGTTTGGCCCACTTCACGAAGGCCCATATCGACGCTGGCCGCCTGAGTGCCGAGCCCTTCGCGGGGTCGTGCCGAATGACACGGCTACACGCGCTTGAACACTTTCGCCAGGGTTATCAGGGAAACGAGGCCGCAGGCCATGGAGGCCCCGAAAAGGATGTAGTCAATCGGGTGTGTGACGCCGACGCTACCGTGCTCGTCCACCCAGTATCCCCAGCTGACAAGCGAATAGGCCCATCCGAAAAAGAAGCCCATGCACGCCACGGCGAAAAGTCCGCTGATCCAGGCGAGCGTGCGCACCGAGGCGCGTTTTATGGTCATCTTCTCGGTCATCCCGATCTTTAGTTCGTGGCGTGCGGGCTGTGGGCGACCGTACAGTAGCAGCAGCGGTAGGTTACGCACATCGCTCGTTCGAGGTACTTCCAAGGAATTTGGTCGAAGGGAGTCTCCGGGCCGTCCTCAGGACCGTGAACGACCAGGTGAAGATGAATTCGAGCCCCGATCCATGCGAAGATGAACTGCGCGTGACCTGGTCACGATCCGCCCTGGTGTAATGGCAGCACGCCAGCCTTTGGAGCTGTGCAGTATAGGTTCGAGTCCTATGGGCGGAACCGCCGGCGGTGACACGCCGGCCCGGGTTGGCCGGTAGGATAAGTCCAGCCCGCGTTCTCTCACAGAGGAGCCTAGTCCCCGTGACCCACGCCATGCCTCGTCCAGCAGCTGTCATCATCCTGGCCGCCGGAGCAGGCACCCGCATGAAATCCCGGCTTCCCAAGATCATGCACCCCATCGGCGGGATGTCGATGATCGGGCATGCACTGGCAGCAGCGAAGGGCCTGGAGCCTGAACACACCGTCGCCGTCATCCGGCATGAGCGGGACACTGTCGCCGAGCACATCGGAAGTTTCGACCCAGCAGTCCTGCTTGCTGATCAGGATGAGATTCCGGGCACCGGCCGGGCGGTGGAATGTGGACTGGAGGCCCTTGCCGCGGAGGGGGCATTGCCCGAGAGCGGCACAGTCCTGGTCACGCTCGGAGATGTCCCGCTGATCACCTCCGACCTGCTGGAGCAGCTCCACCGGGAGCACGCTGAAGGCGGCAACGCCGTCACTGTTCTCACCACTGTGCTTCCCGACGCCGGCAAGTACGGGCGCATCGTCCGCGATGAGGGCGGTGCTGTG
>DXGD01000358.1 GCA_019114115.1 Candidatus Nesterenkonia stercoripullorum | reverse complement strand
GAGGCCGCGAACGCCATCAGCACCGCGATCACCACGAGGATCGGCATCACGATCCACGAATCCTGCGATCCGATGAACTGCACGCTCGTGATCTGCTGCCCCAGCCACTGGCCGATGACGAACTCAGCCATGATCCAGGTGGCGACACAGGCCAGCAGGGCGCCGACAAGCGCAGCCAGGATCCCTTCGAAGACAAAGGGCAGGCGGATCATGGATTTCGATGCGCCTACCAGACGCATGATTCCGGTCTCTCGTCGTCGGCTGAACGCGGAGAGCCTGATCGTCGTCGCAACGAGGAGCAGGGCGCAGATGATCATCACAGCGGCGATGACCAGCGCCACCAGTGTCAGCCCGTTGAGGATGGAGAAGATCTGGTCCAGAACGTCCTGCTGGTCCGCAACGGACTCGACGCCAGGCGCCGAGCTGAAGAGCTCTGTGACCACAGAGTACTCCTGCGGGTTCTCCAGCTGAATGCGGAATGACTCAGGCATGTCCGAGGCGCTCACGGCGTCTGACTGGGAGGCCTCATCCTGGGCTTCCTGGAAATTCTGCAGGGCGTCTTCCTGGGATTCGTAGCGGAAATCCGCCACGTACTGGCTCGCCGCACCATCGGTGAGAGAGGCCTCAATGGACTCCCTCTGGTCAGTGGAGACGGCACCAGTCGGGCACACCGATTCAGGGGAGCTCTCCGTGCAGAGGAACATGGAGACTTCCAGGTTGTCGTAGAAGTCCTCTGTCATGTGGTTGACCTGCAGCTGCATCAGAGCGGCTGCACCAACGAAGGTGAGCGAGATGAACGTGACCAAGATGACCGAGGCCACCATGGCGACATTGCGGCGCAGCGAGCTGAAGGTCTCGCGAAGCATGTACATCAGACGGTTCATCAGTTGTTCCTCCTGCGCCTGAAGAACGAGCGGCGTGCCGGAGACGCGTCATGGGGGTCTGGGTCATCTGCCGCGTCCGACGCCGGGGCCTGACCATCCGCAGCAGCCGCGGCGCCCTGCGCAGAATGCTCCTGAGCAACCTGTCCAGCCGGCTCAGAGGCAGGACTTTCAGGAGCCTGCTCGGCGAAGGGGTTCTCCGTGACCAAGTCATCGGCGAAGTCGTCGTCCGAGAACGGGTTGGCCGGGACTTCGCTGTCGTCGGTCCAGTCATCGGCACCGGCACCGACATCGGGGACGACGTCGTCTGCAGCGGGGACATTGTGACCGGGCAGGGCGGCAGCGGGGACCACGACGGCGTCGCCGCCGTTGGACTCCTCCTCCGGCCGGCCCTCGGCGCGCTCGGGTTCTGCAGGTTCCTCCTCGACGGTGGGCCCCGCGGCGTGCCCGACCTCGGCCGGCACGGGCTCTACGGGCTCTCCCTCAGCGAGTTCCGCTTCAGCAGCCTCCCCCGCCGCGGGCTCCGCCTCGGCAGGGTCTCCCTCTGCAAGCAGCACCTGAGCGGACTCGTCCTCTGCGTAGTCGGTCTCCTCGTGCTGCGCGTCCGGGAGCTCGACGAACAGGCCCTCATCGAGCGGCTCGTCGTCCACGACTATCGCCTCAGCGTCAACGTCATCCTCGGCCTCGTCGTCACCATCTATCGGTTCAGCGTCAGCTTCCGCGCCGAGCTCATCCTCGTCGATGTAGCCATCCTGGTCCAGGTCAGGCAGCTCGGCACCGTTGAAACCACCGAGTGGCTCTGCAGTCGCCTGCGGCTCATCCTCATCGCCCTGTGACGGCCAGACCACACGAGTGTGCTCGTCGGAAGGGTCGCTCTCGAGATGCGCTTCGACGTCGTCGCCCTCCGCATCGGGCTCCGCTGCATCGGCACGCGCCGGATCGAGGGAGCCGGCACCTGACTCCGATGCACTGGCACCGGCCAGGTCAGCATCCTCCGACGATGGCGAGGGCTCATTGAGGCTGAGCACTCCCACAGCTCCTGGTGCCAAGGACCCGCCCGCACTGTCGCGCTGGGACTCCTCATCCTCCTGCAGAATCGTCCACGCCTCGGAACCAACTGGGGCATCGTAGCTTCCACCACGTTCGTCCCTGATCAGTGAGCCGTCGTGGAGCTGAACCACACGACGGCGCATCGCATCGACGATGGAGCGGTCATGCGTGGCCATCACCACTGTCGTGCCATTGGCGTTGATCCAGCGCAGAATCTTCATCACATCTGCCGAAGCACGCGGATCGAGGTTGCCGGTCGGCTCGTCAGCCAGCAGGATCGCCGGCTCGTTGACGATCGCCCGGGCGATCGCCGCGCGCTGCTGCTCCCCACCCGAAATCTCATGCGGATACCGCTTGGCCAGGTGGGCGAGGTCCACGCGCTCCAGCACAGCATTGACACGTTGACGGACCTGCGAGCGTCGCGCACCGATCACGCGCATGGCGAAGGCGACATTCTCGAAGACCGTCTTCTCCGGAAGAAGCCGGAAATCCTGGAAGACCATGCCGATACTGCGGCGGAAGGCCGGAACCCGGCGTTCCAGCATCAGGCCGAGGTTCTGGCCTGCCACGGTGATCTTGCCCTGCTGTGGGAGTCCCTCACGCAGAATCATGCGCAGCAGAGTCGATTTCCCGGAGCCTGAAGCTCCGATGAGGTAGACGAAGTCCTCTCGCAGGAACTCCACTGTGACGCCGTCCAGTGCCGGACGACCACCTGAGTCATAACGCCGCGTGACGTTTTCGAAACGGATCATGGGTCAGCTCTGACTCTCGCCCTGGGCTCGCCAGCGGATGCCGGCGTCGATGAAACCGTCCAGGTCGCCGTCGAGCACGCCTTGAGTATTGCCGACTTCGTGTTCGGTGCGCAGGTCCTTGACCATCTGGTACGGGTGCAGGACATAGGAGCGGATCTGATCTCCCCAGGACGCCTTGATGTCTCCTGCCAGGGCTTTCTTCTCCGCGTTCTCCTCGGCCTGCTTCAGCAGCAGCAGCCTGGACTCGAGGACTCGCATAGCGGCAGCACGGTTCTGGATCTGCGACTTCTCGTTCT
>DXGD01000357.1 GCA_019114115.1 Candidatus Nesterenkonia stercoripullorum | reverse complement strand
GCGGCACGAGCCGCCATCTGCTCCCGGGTCCAGCCGATCCGCTCGGCCTGACCGGCTGCCTGCTGTGCTGCTGCGCTGGTACTCATCGGGCTCCTCCCGTCTGGCTGCCGTCCTCGGCGGCGCGGACTGTGCGCTTCTCGACCGGTTTCTCGATATCGGTTCCGACCTCCACGATCCGGTGCACATACACACCGGGCAGATGCACCTCATCCGGGTCGATCTCACCGGGCTCGACGAGCTCCTCCACCTGAGCCACGCAGATCCGGCCGGACATCGCCGCCGGCGGAGAGAACTGCCGGGCCGCCTTGTTGAAGACGAGGTTGCCGTGCCGATCCCCGCGGAGCGCGTGGACCAAGGCGAAATCCGTCACGATGGACTCCTCCAGGACGAATTCCTCCTCCTCTCCGCTGTGCGTGGTGAACCGGCGCACCTCCTTGGCGCCGGACGTCTCCACGACGTTGCCCTCGGCGTCGTACTTGGTGGGGATGCCGCCCTCGGCCACGGGAGTCCCGACGCCGCTGCGGGTGAAGAACCCGGCAATGCCAGCGCCGCCGGCACGCATCTTCTCCGCCAGGGTGCCCTGCGGGACCAGCTCGAGCTCCAGCTCCCCCTCAAGGTACTGCCGAGCGAACTCGCGATTCTCGCCCACATAGGAGGAGGTCATCTTCGCGATCCGGTGCTCGGAGAGCAGCCACCCCAGACCCCAGTCATCGACACCGCAGTTGTTCGAGACGATCGAGAGGCCCTTGGCGCCCTGGGCCAGCAGCGCCTTGATGAGCTCGATCGGATTTCCCGACAGCCCGAATCCGGCGACGGCGAGCGATGCGCCGTCGGGAATGTCGGCCACTGCCTCCGCGGCGCTGGCCACGGTCTTGTCCATAGTCATGTGTCCTCCTTCGCAACACGTCCCCTGCAGGCCCAGCCGACCGGCTTCGGCCCTAAGGGGATACCGATATCTTCCACCCTCAGCTAGCCGCCCACCCGCCGTCCATAGCGTAGGAGGAACCCGTGACCATGCCAGAGGCGTCCGAGGCCATCCACACGACCAGCGAAGCCACCTCCTCAGGCTCGGTCAGGCGTTTCACGGCAGACTCAGTGAGCATGATCTTCTCCACGACCTCACCCTCGGCGATTCCGTGGATGCGCGCCTGGTCCGCGATCTGCTTCTCCACCAGCGGCGTGCGCACGTAGGCGGGGTTGATGCAGTTCGACGTCACGCCGTGCGGTGCACCTTCGAGCGCAGTGACCTTCGAGAGTCCCTCCAAGGCATGCTTGGCTGCGACATAGGCGGACTTATAGGCGCTGGCGCGCACGCCGTGGACCGATGAGATGCCGATGACCCGGCCGAAGCCGCGCTCATACATGCCCGGCAGCACCGCGCGGGTCAGCAGGAACGGAGACTCCACCATGAGCCGGTGCATCAGCCGCCAGGCTTCGGGGTCGAACTCGTGGATCGGAGCCACGCGCTGCACACCTGCGTTGTTGATCAGAATGTCGACGTCGAGCCGCACATCCTCCAGCGCGGTGGTGTCAGCGAGGTCGACGGCCCAGGATTCGCCACTTACCTCATGAGCCAGGGCCGCGGCGGCCTCCGCGTCGAGGTCCGCAACAGTCACGGTGGCGCCGGCTGCCGCGAGCGCCCGCACACAGGCCGCTCCGATGCCCGAGGCACCTCCGGTCACCAGGGCTCGGCGACCAGCGAGGGCACCGGCTGCTGCTGACGACGTCCGATCCTGGGCTGAATTCATTATGCGCCTCCTTCAAGGCATCTCATCCGGTGCTGAAGTCCAGCACATCACGTTGTGGGGGAAAGACCAATCACCGGCCGGGCGGCTGTGGATTCTCGGGCACCCTGTGCCGCACGGGACGGCTCGCTGGGGAGAACACTGGCTCAGAAGGCTCCCACTGCCGAGACCAGGGCGACCATGCCGGCGATCACGATGACCGGGATGCCCAGAGTGACCATGCCGATGTCCTTATACGACTGCCGGTGCGTGAGACCGCAGACGATCAGCAGGGTCACCACAGCCCCGGAATGCGGCAGCGTATCGAGCCCGCCGGCCGCCATCGCCGTGAGCCGGTGCATGGCCTCCATGCTGATGCCTTCCTGCTCGGCCAGCTGCCGGAGATCGTCGCCCAGGGCGTTCAGCGCGATCGTCATGCCGCCGGAGGAGGAGCCGGTGAGCCCGGCCGTGATGGACACCGAGACCACCGAGGTGACGAGCGCGTTCGCTCCCATCCCGAAGACGGAGTCACGCACGACGGCGAACGCCGCCACAGAAGCGACCACGGCGCCGTATCCGACCTCGGAGGCCGTGCTGAAGATCGGGAGCATCGACCGCTTCACACCATCGGTGAACCCTGTCCGCAGCGCCCGCACCTCCCGCGCATTGAGCGCGAGGATCAGCAGGATCGCTGCCACGATAGCGACCAGCACGGCCCAGACGCCGGCACGGTCGGACAGGCCGATCGCCCCGAACTGCTCCTCTTCCAGATAGGACCAGTCCAGCGCCGGGAAGATGAGCAGAGTACAGGAGAAGTTCACGATGAACACGGTGATCAGCGGCAGGAACGGGATCAGGCGGTTCGTCATCTTGAGGGTCAGCACACTGGAGCTGGCGTGCTCGGCCGCGGTGTCACCGACCAGCCGGCTGGCATCGCTGGAGAAGTGCTCCCCGTTGGCAATCAGCGTGCGACGACGACGCTCGAGCCACAGCAGGCCGCCGCCGAAGATGAGCACGCTGCCCACCAGCCCGATCCCCGGGCCTGCGAAGGACCCCGTGCCGAAGAACTGGCCCGGGATGATGTTCTGCACCTGCGGGGAGCCCGGCAGCGCCGTCATCGTGAACGTGAAGATGCCCAGCGCGATCGTGCCCGGGATGAGCCGTCGCGGGATATCGGCGACGCGGAAGAGCTCCCGTGCCAGCGGATACATCACGAAGGCGACGACGAAGAGGCTGATCCCGCCGTAGGTCATCAGCGCGGAGGTGATGACCGTCGCGGCGATGGCGCTCTTGCTGCCGATGAGCGAGGTGACCGTCCGCGCGATACTCTCGGCGTATCCGGTGATGGTCATCAGTACGCCGAAGATCGCGCCCACCAGGAAGATCGGGAACCAGCTCCCCACGAACCCTGCCATCGCGGGCATGAAGATCTCGGTGTAGGAGGCCAGCAGCGGCGCTCCCGAGAAGATGAGCGCGACCATCGAGGAGATCGGCGCGGCGATGATCACCGGCATGCCGCGATAGGCCAGCGTGATCAGCAGTAGCAGCGACAGGATAATGCCGACAATGCCCAGGACCATGTATGTCTCCCATGCGAAGGACGGTGCGAGGAGCCCGGTGACAAGAGGACTCCGCGAAGTACACCGTCAAGCATGCGTCGAAGGCTGTGATCCGCACTACATTGTGCTGTGCAAGGATCGGCACGTGATTTTGTAGCCCGCTACGAAACACCGTTCTCGAGAGCGCGTGGGGCATCTCCGCCCCGGGCCGCGAAGACCCAGGAGAGCTCCACCAGCGTCCCGGTATCTCCAAGGTCTGCCCCGGTGAGCTGACTGAATCGTTGCAGCCGGTACCGCAGCGTGTTCACGTGGACCGGGATGCTGTGCGCCGCCAGCGGAATGCTCAGCCGGTGCGATAGATAGGCCTCGACGGCCTCCAGCACGTGATCGCCGAACTCGCCGGTCCCCTCCAGCGGGGCCACGTACCGCTCCGCGAGCAGCGTCGTCGTCTCCGGGCTGGTGTGCACGGCCATCCGCCAGGACAGCGTCTCCGGGTCGACCACACCGGCCCACCCCACCCGCTGGGCCGCATGGACTGCCGACGACGCCGCATCGAAGGATGCCGGCAGCTCATCGAGCAGCACATCGGCGCCGAGGCCGATCGTCAGCTTCTCCGGCTGCACGCCTCGGGCTGGGACGCCCAGGAGAATCCCGATCAGCGCCTGCCCGCGCACTGTGGTCAGGACGCGCACCCCGGCTCTCTCCGCCCAGTCTTGCAGCCGGGACGTGCGCTGTCCCTCCGCACCGGGCGCGGCGTGGACGACCATGGCCCGCACCGGCTGGCTCACCGGAACGTCGTAGAGGGCGGCCCCCTGCCGCAAGTCGCTGGGCTCCATCGCCGCAGTCAGCGCCTGACCTATCCATTCGGAGCGCCGTTCGGAATCCGCGAGCAGCCCTGCCACGTCCTTCTCCTGGTACACCGCGACGGCCCGGGCGGAGAAGGCATCCCCCAACGCCCACAGCACCGTCGACGAGACAAGCACTTCGGCTGGCGGGATGCCCGCACGGGGCGCGAGTTCGAGGATGCGGTGCAGGATGACGGACATGCAGGCACGAAATCCGGCCAGCACACTGCCCACAGGCACCGCCTGGGCATGCCGTTCCGCCGCGAGCTCGGCTGCCTCGTCGAGCTGCTCGGGACGAGGGTGCTCACCGGCTCGGACGGCACGGATGCTCAGGCCGATGTTCCGGCGCACGGAGAAGCGCAGGGCACCGTCCGGGACGGCCTCGTAGCCGGGCACATCGGATCGGATGCGCTCCAGGGTGCGGACGAGCACCGACTCGTCGTGGGAGAGCGCTGTGAGCAGCTCATCCCACGCGTGCCTCGACGGCATGGGGCGTTCACCGGTGGCGCCGGCATCGCGCTGATCTGTAGTCACTAGGCTGTGCTCATTAGGTGGTGCTCATTAGGCTGTGCTCACTGGGCGGTCGGTCACGAATCCGCGTCACGCTGGCGGCTGATTGATCTGGAAGCTGGCACCCTCCGGGTCTGCGACGGTGACGACCCGCCCGAAAGGTGAGTCCATCGGGCCGTCGAGCACGGCTCCGCCTCGCTCCACGATCCGTTGCGCGGTGCCATCGGCGTCCTCCAC
>DXGD01000002.1 GCA_019114115.1 Candidatus Nesterenkonia stercoripullorum | reverse complement strand
GTCCTTGCTTGAGAGGCCTCGTTCTGGCTCGGGGAACCCGCGCAGTGCGGCCCAGCCTGAGAGCCAGCGATCGATCACCCCGGAGCGTATGGCAGCCGATTTCGTGAAGGCAAAACCCCTGTCAGTGGAACCCATGCCTGCGGGTCCCATGTCTGCGGGAGTCATGTCGGCAGAGGTCATGTCGGCGGAAGTCATGTCAACGAGTGGCGTCAAGGACGAGCTTCCCACGGGTACGGCCCTCTCGACTGCGCTCCAGGGCTTTCGCAGCATCGCTGAGCGGCATGACCTCGTCGATGTCTACCACGATCTGACCTGCCTCGATGTGTTCCAGCAGCGTGCGGAGACGTTCACCGTCGGGGCGGACCCAGATGAGCGCGCCGTCGTGCTCCTCCACGTCAGGATCCGCGATCGAGACATGCCGAGTGCGGTCGGAGCCGGGCTCAGGCTCCATGAGGGCCAAGGTGTCCTGCAGGACTCCGCCGACGAAGTCTGCCACTGCGCTCACTCCGTAGGGAGCCAGTTCCTTGACGCGCTCGACGAGTCCGTCGCCGTACTGCACCGGAGTCACACCCATCTCCCGCAGCCGCTGATGGTTCTGCTCTCCCGCAGTGCCGATGACGGTGGCTCCCGTATGCACGGCAAGCTGGGCGGCGATCCGGCCGACGCCGCCTGAGGCGGCGTGGATCAGCAGCGTGTCCTGGTTGGACAGTTCCAGTCGTTCCAGGCAGCGCAATGCTGTGAGCCCGGCCAGCGGCAGCCCCGCTGCCTGCTCGTCATCCACCCCATCGGGGATGTGAGCTATGGCTGAGACGGGGACTGTCACATATTCTGCGTAGGTCCCGCCGGCCACGACATCTTTGCGTGCATACGCCGCGACCCGGTCCCCGACACTGACCTCAGGAGTATCTGGTCCGACCGCTTCGACGACACCGGCGACATCCCAGCCGGGAATGGCCGGGAACACGATGTCCAGCATCGGGTCGAGGCCGCCGGCCATCACTTTCCAGTCGACCGGGTTCACACCGGCCCGGCGCACTGCGATGAGGGCAGTCCCCGGGGCGACTTTCGGCGTCGCCACGTCGTTGAGGGAGAGAGTGTCCGAGGTTCCGTACTTGTCGTAAGTCATGGCACGCATACTGGTGATAACGTCGGCGCAGAGACGGACATTCCGTGAGATGAGCTGCCACGTCGCTGGCACACGCGGGGCAACGAACCTAGGATCGTGAGTATGACGCGTCTTTCTCTGCATTCAGGATCATCGATTCCCCAGATCGGCTTTGGCACCTACGCCACTCACGATCCCGCCGATGCCGTAGTCCGGGCGATCGAGGCGGGGTATCGCCACCTCGATACTGCCCAGATGTACGGGAACGAAGCAGAGGTGGGCGGGGGCGTGCGCCGTTCGGGCATCGAGCGTTCTGAACTGTTCGTGACGACGAAGCTCAACAATGGCAATCACGATCCGAAGACCGCGGTGGAAAGCTTCTCGACCTCCCTTGAGGCCCTCGGGATGGAATACGTCGATCTCTTTCTGATCCACTGGCCGCTTCCGCAGTCAACGGAGACGCACTATGTGACGACCTGGAAGACGCTGATTGACCTGTATGAATCAGGCCGGGCTCGCGCGATCGGCGTCTCGAACTTCGAGCCTGAGCATCTGGAGCGCATCATCGACGCCACAGGCGTGGTGCCGGATGTGAACCAGATCGAGGTCCACCCCTATTTCAGCAATGATCACGTTCGTCAGTACTGCCGCGAGCTGGGCATCGTCGTCGAGGCATGGAGCCCGCTGGGCCGAGGCGACGAGTTCACGGACCCTGCTCTCGTGCAGATCGCTGAGGGCCTTGGTGTCTCATCCGCCCAGGTCATCCTCCGCTGGCACATCCAACGCGGCGACGTCGTCATCCCCAAATCGGACAGTGTCGAGCGGATGCAGCAGAACCTTGGGGTCCTCGGCTTCGAGCTCAGTCCAGCGCAGATGACCGCCGTGAGCGCGCTGGATAAGGGCGAAGAGGGCCGGCGGGGCGCGCATCCGAAGACGTTCACCGGCTGATTCCCGCGGGAACGGTCAGCCGAGGAATCGCCGCAGCGCGGAGACGAACACCTCAGGCTGGTCGGCATGGACCCAGTGTCCTGCGCCTTTGACGGTGAGCTGTCGCGTACGCGGGAACAGGCTGGTCATAGACTCCCTGTGCTCGTCCTTGATGTACTGCGAGGTCTCGCCGGCCACCCAGAGCACCGGGCCGTCGAACTGCGCGCCGTCAAAGTCCGGGAAGGCACCGATCGCCGGCAGCGAGCTGTGGAGGAGATCCAGGTTGGCCCGCCAGCGATAGGCACCGTCTACGCTGTGCAGGTTCTGCAGCAGGAAACCGCGGGTCCCATCTTCCGGAATATCGTCACGGAGTTTCGCATCCGCATCGCTGCGACCCTCTAGTCGGTCCAGGTCGAGCCGGGCGAGGCTGCCCAGGAGATGGTCGAAAGTGCCCATCGAACGGGCGGCGGAGACCGGAGAGAT
>DXGD01000356.1 GCA_019114115.1 Candidatus Nesterenkonia stercoripullorum | reverse complement strand
GGCCGGGAGATCCTCGGGCGAGCGGCTGGTGATCAGGTTCCCGTCGCGCGCCACCTCTTCGTCGACGACGTTCGCTCCGGCATTGCGCAGGTCGGTGCGGATGCTCGGGTACGAGGTCAGCGTCCGACCCTTCGCGACACCGGCTTCGATCAGCGTCCACGGTCCGTGGCAGATCGCGGCGACCGGCTTGTCGGCGACCATGATGTCGCGCACGAATCCGACGGCGTCGGTGTCCACGCGCAGCTGATCGGGGTTGACCGTGCCGCCGGGAAGCAGCAGGGCGTCGTACTCGTCGGCCGAGGCGGACTTCACCAGGGCATCGACCGAGAATGTCCCGGCCTCGTCCAAGTCGTTCTCGCGGGCCTTGATCTCGCCCTCGTGCAGCGAGAGCAGCACGGTCGTGGCCCCGGCGTCCTGAAGAGCCTGTCGCGGCTGCTCGAGCTCCACGCGCTCGACGCCGTCCGCGGCCAGGATCGCGATCCGCTTGCCATGCAATTCGTCTGCCATGTTCTGCTCCGTTCTGCGAGAGATGACGGCTTGCCCGTGGGGGCGAGCCGCACGCTGTCCGTACCGGGCAGCGTGGTTCGGGTGCAGGACGACTCGGGTGCAGTCGTCGTTGCGCTCATCGGAGTGCCGGCAGGTGGTGGCTGCCGATTCTCGGGCCGGATCCTGGGAGACGGTGAAGAAGCTTCGGCCCTGTGGTCGATGATGACCTTCCGCCATCGACGGTTGTCGTTCTTCACCGGGGCCCGGCCGGATGTGAGCGCCGGGCCCGCTCTCCAGTCTAGACCTCGTTGGTAAGGGACGGGCCGCACGTGGGGCCGCCTGCCGGCGAGCTCGACGTCATCGTTCTCCATCTCGACCCAGGCCTGGCGGGCCCGCAGGCAGTCCTGGTCGTCGGCGGGAGCTCACAGCGTCTCGGCCCCCCGCCGCCGAGTCCGATCTCGAGTCTCGCCGCCGCGAGCCCGCAGGCCGCTGTCCGGTCCGTCTGCGGTCGGGCAGTCACGGAGCGTCTGCTGACCGCGCTGGGAAGGCTTGCGCCCGGGCTCGCGATCAGGCGACGCAGCCTGCTCGTCCGATGCGCTCTCTGCGCGAGGTCCTCGCTCTCGTCGCAGCCTTCCGACTCTCACATCCGGGAGGCGGCCTCTTGGAGCGCGGCCTCGAGGTACGGTGCCGTCGCACCGGCTCCGGACGAGGCGACCTGCGCGGGCGTGCCCGAGGCGACCACCGTGCCGCCATCGTCTCCCGGGCCGGGCCCGAGGTCGATGACGTGGTCGGCCACGGCGACGATGCGCATGTCGAGCTCGACCGCGACCACGGTGTTGCCTGCGTCCACGAGGGTCTGGAGATGCGTCACGAGCCGGTCGGAATCGGCGCTGTGCAGGCCGGACGTCGGCTCGTCCAGGACGTAGAGGGTGTCCCCGCGCTGGGATCGTTGGAGCTCGGAGGCGAGCTTCACCCGCTGCGCCTCACCTCCGGACAACTCGGTGGCCGGCTGTCCGAGACGGAGATATCCGAGGCCGACGTCGACCAGTGCCGCGAGCGACCGCATGATGTCGAACTCGCCGTGGAAGAAGTCGTGGGCCTTCTCGACGCTCATGGCGAGGATCTCCGCGATGTTGCGGCCGCGCCAGGCGATCTCCAACGTGCTGGACTGGTAGCGGGTGCCGTGGCAGTCAGGGCACTCGGTGTAGACCGAGGGGAGGAAGAGCAGCTCCACCATGACGGATCCTTCGCCCTTGCAGGTAGGGCAGCGACCGCCGGTGACGTTGAAGGAGAATCTGCCCGCCTTGTACCCGCGAGCGCGAGCCTCGGGCGTCTCCGCGAACCTTCTCCTCACGTGGTCGAACAGGCCGGTATAGGTGGCGACGTTCGAGCGTGGGGTGCGACCGATGGGCTTCTGGTCGATGCTCACGACGCGGCGCACCCCGGCGACATCGCCCCGGATCTCTCCCTCGAGCTCGTCGGGCTCGTCCGACAGCAGGACCTCGTCCCCTTCGGCAGGGGCGGCGTCCTCCGCCTGGTCTGCTCGTCCCTGCCGTTCGCCGAGCAGCGCAGGCAGTGCCTGGCTGACCAGGCTGGACTTGCCTGATCCCGAGACTCCGGTGACGGCGGTGAACACCCCGAGCGGGAAGGAGATCGTCACGTCGCGCAGGTTGTTGCGCGTGACGTGCTCGAGCCTCAGCCATCCCTGCGGCTCGCGAGGCGTCCGGCGGGGCAGGCCGCTGCCCCCGAAGACATAGCCGCGGGTGACGGACTCCTCCACCTCGGCGAGCCCTTCGTAGGGCCCGCTGTAGACGACGCGGCCGCCGCGCTCACCCGCGCCGGGCCCGATGTCGACCAGCCAGTCGGCGTGCCGCATCACATCCACCGAATGCTCCACCACGAACAGGCTGTTGCCCCGGCGCTTGAGCCCGTCGAGGATGCCGAGCAGAGCGCTGACGTCCTGCGGATGAAGACCCGCGGACGGCTCATCGAGCACATAGACCACACCGAACAGCTCAGAGGTCAGCTGGGTCGCGAGTCGCAGTCGCTGCAGCTCGCCGCCGGAGAGGGTGGGGGTGGTGCGGCCCAGGGAGAGGTACCCCAGACCCAGGTCGATGATCGGCCGCAGTCTGTTGACGAGCTCCGCGCCCAATCGCGCTGTCGCGGCCAGCTTCTCGACCGAGCGGTCAGGCGACATGCGCGCGTCCTCGACGGCCGCGGGGGCGGATCCTCCGGCGTCGATCCGCTGCCCGGCGTCGCGTCGGTCAGCCTGGCCACCTGAGCGGCCCGCCGACTCGGCCCCGTCGAGAGCGCCGGTGGCTCGTTCGACCGCCTGGTCGATCAGCGTGGAGAGCTCCGCGAGCGGCAGCGCGGAGAGATCTGCGACGTCGAGACCCTCGAACGTCACGGACAGGGCCTCCGGCTTCAGCCGCTTCCCGTGGCAGGCGGGGCAGGGAGCGA